>NZ_JAOCEW010000009.1:0-131840 GCF_029841665.1 Stenotrophomonas sp. GD03819 | reverse complement strand
GTGCGCAGGAAATACCGGGTAATGCCGGCCACTGGCCGGCAGACGCGTTGATGGAACCGCCGCGAGCGGCGGCGCCAACCAAGGTTGGCGACTGCCGATGGCAGAGGGATCAGCGGTAGATCCACGCCATGCGTGGATGCTCTCCGCGAGGAACCCAGGCGCCAACCAAGGTTGCCAACTAACCCACAGCAGGCCCGCGCCGCAATCGTTTGCCAAATAGGTCCACGCCGCGCGTGGATGCTCTCCGCGAGAAACCACGGCGCCAACCAGTGCGGGCCGCTACCGGCGTGACCCATCACGCACAACACGCAAAAAAACGGCGCCCCGCGGGCGCCGTCTTCATCGGGATCACCTGAAAAACGGGATCAGGCGACCAGAGCCTCCTCATGTGCTTCCTGCTGGCGGAACACCGAGACCGCCTCAGTCAGCGTCCCCGCCTGCGACTGCAGCTCACGTGCGGCAGCGGTGGCTTCTTCCACCAGCGCCGCGTTCTGCTGCGTGGCCTGATCCATCTGCACCACGGTCTGGTTGATCTGCTCGATACCGATGGACTGCTCCTGCGACGCTGCGGAAATCTCGCGCATCAGGTGGCTGACATCCTCCACGCCGCCCACAATGCCCTGCATGCGTTGGCCGGCGTCGGCCACCAGCTGGGCACCTTCGCCCACCTGCCGGCCTGCTTCGTCGATCAGCTTCTTGATCTCCTGTGCGGCCGCCGCCGAACGCTGTGCCAGCACGCGCACCTCGCTGGCCACCACGGCAAAGCCTCGGCCCTGCTCGCCGGCGCGTGCCGCCTCCACCGCTGCGTTCAACGCCAGGATATTGGTCTGGAAGGCAATGCCGTCGATGACGCCGGTGATGTCGCCGATCCGCTTCGAGGCACCTTCGATGGCCTGCATGGTATCCACCACCCGCTGCATGGCCGTGTTGCCGTCACTGGCAGCGCTCTGCGTGGAGGCGGCCAACGCACTGGCCTCACGCGCATGGGCGGCGTTCTGGCGCACGGTGGCGGTGAGTTCCTCCATCGATGCTGCAGTCTCCTGCAGGTGCGCGGCCTGGCGCTCACTGCGCTCGGACAATGCGCCGTTGCCGGCGGCAATCTCGCTGGCGGCGGTACTGATCGACGCCGCACATTCCTGGATGCGACCGACCATGCGTGCCAACTGCCCGGCCGTGGCATTGGCATCGCGCTGGATCGCAGCGAAAGCGCCGTGATACTCGCCGTGCATGCGCCGATCCAGATCACCGTTGGCCAATGCCGAAAGCATCTGCCGCACTTCGTTGACGGTGCTGCCCAGTGTATCGAGCAGCTGGTTGATGCCACCGGTCAGGCCATCGAGGAAGCTGGCACCTTCAGTGGCCTGCAGGCGCTGGTCGAGGTCACCGGCCGCTGCCGCTGCAACGATGCCGGCCACGGCGTTCTCCAGCGCGAGCTCATGGGTGCGGTCATGCCACTCCACGGCGAAGCCCAGGCGCATGCCCTGCGCGTCGAACACCGGGGTGACCACCTGGGCGAAGTGCACCGGTCCGATCTGCACCTTGCCGTTGTGCGTGACCTGCAGGCCGTTGAGGATGGCGCGGATACGGTCCGGGTTGGCATGGAAACGATGGATGCTGCTGCCGACCAGGCGTTCGGCGTCGAAATCGGGGAAGGCCTGTCGCAGCGTCGCCTGCTGGTTGCGCAGCAGGGCTACCACCGAGCGGTTCACATAGCGGATCACGTGGTCGTTGTCAGCGATCATCATCGCGGTGCGCGAGGCATCCAGCGCCTGGCGGATCTGCGCGTTCTCCGCATGCGCCGTCGCCTCGCGTCGACGCTGGGCCTGCACGTGGCGTGCAGTGTCGGCCAGGGCGTGGGCGAGTGAACCCGGTGCATAGGCGCTGGTGTCGGCATGTGCACCAAGATCGGCACCGGTGGCGATGTCACGTGCCAGCGCGGCAAGCCGATGCGGGCCATGGCCAAGGGCCTCGGTCTGCTGCCGAAGGCGCAGTGCGACCTGGCCGAGGAACAAGGTCAGGCCCGCGAACATGCCGGCCTGCAGCAGCGTTGGCCACGCGGCAGCGCCCGCCTGCAGCGGTGCCAGCAGCGCGAGCGTGCCGACGCCACCGGCCAGCCACACCGGAAGGCGATCGCGGTGGCCCAGCAGCACGCCCAGCAGCAGGGCAATCGGCAACGCCGGTGACAGGCCGGCGATCGCGCACAACACGGCCAGCTGCAGCGACAACAGCAATGCCAAGCCGTTGCGGGCGACGGCCCGGCCCGCCTGCGGTCCGCCGAACCACGCGGCTGGCAGCACGGCGACGGCCACCAACGCGGCGGCCTGCAGCTGCGGACCACGCAGGGCCAGCACCAGGCCAGCCAGGGCCAGGACCGCGCTGCCGATCAGCAGGCGGCGGTCAGCGCGGCGGGCGAGCTGCTGCAGATGCGGCAGTCGGGCGGTATCGGGGGGACGGGAGGATGCAACGGACATCGGCGACTCCTGGATCAGCAAACGACAACGGCCACGCCGCGGCGCACGCAGGAGTGCGTGACCAGGGCGCGAGCCGGGAATTCGGGGAATGCGACGCGATCAGCGACGCGGAGACGGACACCGTGACCACATCCTGTGTGGTGGCGGTGCAATGGAGCGGGCATGCGGACTTCCTTGCAGAACCAGACACACGCCGCAGGCCCGACCGGACCTGCGTGCTGCGGACGCAAGGGCCCGCAACTGATGTATCGGCCGCAGACGCGCAGAGTGAAGCGCGCCAGTGCCTGCGCTCAGCCGCCGTTGTCGTTGTTGAAGAAGTGCAGGATCACATCTGCGATCTGTTCCGGATCTTCCATGTGCAGGTGATGGTTGCCGGCAAACACCGCCAGACGGCCATTGCGCAGGTGTTGCAGGCGATCACTGCGCATCGGCTCGGGATAGTAGGACTGTGCCGGCGTGGCGTAGATCACCTGCGTCGGGCAGGCAATGGCCTGCAGCAGGTTGTCGATCTGGCCTTCGCTGAGGCGGATCGCAGTGGGCAGCATCAGGCGCGGGTCGCTGCACCAGCGGTAGCCGCCTTCGACAGGCTCCACGCCGCGCTCGACCAGCAGCCGTGCACAGCGTTCGCTGAGCTGGTTGGTCATCATCCGCGCGCGGATCGGCGCGGCGAGGTCGGGGAACACGCGTAACTGCTTTCGTGCCAGCCCACGCGTGGCATTCACATGCTCGCGCAGGCGGTTGGCGGTTTCTTCCTCGGGACCACGCAGGCCGCCGAGTGCTTCGATCGCCACCAGCCGTTCGACCCGATCACTGACCGAGGCGGTGAGGCTGGCGATGCCGGCGCCCATCGAATGGCCGAGCAGGTTGAAGCGGTCCCAGCCCAGTGCATCGGCGACATCGAGTACGTGGCAGATCGCGGCGGCCGTGGTGTAGCTGGCACCCGCCGGCAGATGCGCGCTGTGGCCGTGACCGGGCAGGTCGATCGCCACCAATTGCAGCGACGACAGATGCGGCGCCAGCGGCACGAAGCTGGCCGCGTTGTCGAGCCAGCCATGCAGGGCCAACACGCGCGGGCCGTCGCCGTGGTTGCGCAGGCCGGCGACGCGCGCGCCACCGACCTCCAGTTCAAACGGCTGCAGACTCATACCAGCGAGGCCACGGCCAGCCGCGCCAGGGCGCGAGCGTGTTCCGGATCGGCGTTGAGGCACGGGATGTAGCGCATCGTCGCGCCGCGCTCGGCCAGCGTCTCGGTGAACCCCAGCGCCACTTCCTCCAGCGTTTCCAGGCAATCGGTGGCAAAGCCCGGGCAGACAACGTCGATCTGCTTCACGCCGGATTCGGCCAGCGCCCACAGGCTGGGTTCGGCATAGGGCTGCAGCCAGCGCTCGCGGCCAAACCGCGACTGGTAACCCATCTGCCACTCGTCCCTGCCCAGTTCCAGTGCCCTGGCGATGGCCTGTGCACTGGCCTCGCAGCGCTGCGGATACGGATCGCCTGCATCGGCCAGGCGCTGCGGGATGCCGTGGAAGGAGAACATCAGCTTCTGGCCGCGACCGTGCTGTTCCCAGTAGCGGCGGATCGAGCCGGCCACGGCCTCGACCCAGCCCGGATCGACCGAGTAGTCGCGCACCAGGCTGACGGTTACGCCCGGGTTGCGGCGCTGCCACGCATCGACGCGGTCTTCGACCGAGGCGGTGGTGGTGGTGGAGTACTGCGGGTACAACGGCAGCACGACGATGCGACGCGCGCCTTCGGCGGCGAGGCGGTCGAGCTCGCTGGCCAGGGCGGGTTCGCCATAGCGCATCGCATGGCGAACCTTCAGGGTCGGCAGCAGGGCCTGCATCGCCTGCGCCAGCTGCCGGGTGTGCACCATCAGCGGTGAGCCGTCGGGCAGCCAGACCTGGGCGTACTTGGCCGCCGAACGGCCGCTGCGCAGCGGCAGGATCAACCCGCGCAGCAGCGGCTGCCACAGCAGTGCCGGGATCGAGACCACGCGGGGGTCGGACAGGAATTCAGCCAGGTAACGGCGTACGGCGGGGGCCGTCGGCGTCTCGGGCGTGCCTAGGTTGACCGCCAGCACGGCGGTATCGGGTGCGTCGAGCATGGGCGGTATTGTCGCCGATCCGGCGCCGTGCCGGGATGCAGGGTTCGGATTGCAGGCATAGCGCGCGTCAATGTGAGCAGGGAACGCTCATTGGAGATTCATGACAACACTACTAATTTCAGTCACTTGCTATATCTTCCTATGGACTGACTTCTGGAGCCTGCCATGCGTCGCCCGATCCAAGCCCTGCTGATCGCCGCCAGCCTGCTGTCCAGCCAGGCCATGGCCGGACCGCAGGAAGACCAGCGTGCCCGCAATGCCGTGCGCGTGCTGGCTGAAATCCAGGAAATCCCTGAACAGGGCATTCCGGACAAATTGCTCGACGAAGGCCGCGCGGTCATCGTCATTCCCGACACGATCAAGGCCGGTCTGGTCATTGGCGGTCGCCGTGGCCACGGCCTGATGTCGGTGCGCATGCCCAACGGCGCCTGGTCCAATCCGGTGTTCGTGAAGCTCACTGGCGGCAGCATCGGCTTCCAGGCCGGTGTGCAGTCCTCCGATGTGGTGCTGGTGTTCCGCAACGACCGCAGCCTGGACAATCTGGTCAACGGCAAGTTCACGCTGGGCGCCGATGCCGGTGTCGCCGCCGGCCCGGTCGGCCGCAATGCCGCCGCTGCCACCGACGGCCAGCTGAAGGCCGAGATCTGGTCCTGGTCGCGCGCACGCGGCCTGTTCGCCGGTGTCGCGCTGGATGGTGCGGTGCTGCAGATCGATGATGCCGCCAATCTGGATGCATACGGCAGCAACACCACGCCGCGCATGATCTTCGAAGGCCGCGCCGCCGGTTCGCCGTCGATGGATGTGGTCGCCTTCCGCGATCGCCTGGAAGAGGCCACCTACGCCGCGCGCAACAACCGCAGCGGCAACGGCGGCAGCGCCCCGCGTCCGGCAGCGGCCCCGGCGGTTGCTCCGGCGCCTGTTCAGGCAGCGCCGGCCGCCCCAGCCGAGGCCACCACCGCGCCGCTGCAGAACGTGCCGCAGAACCCGCCGCCGCAGCAGCAGGGTTTCCAGCCGGTCAACGACGGCGAAATCCGCACGGAAACGCTGGGCGGAAACTGACTTTCGTCACGCGCGCCGGCTAACACCCGGTGCGCTATGCTCGACAGCCTGATCACTAACGTAACGAGCGTCTTTATGGGCAGTTTCAGCATCTGGCATTGGTTGGTCGTGCTGGCCATCGTCCTGCTGGTGTTCGGCACCAAGCGCCTGACCAGCGGCGCCAAGGATCTCGGTTCGGCGGTCAAGGAATTCAAGAAGGGCATGCGCGACGAAGACAAGCCGAACGCGCAGCTGGGCGATGAGTCGCGCAGCCAGGACGCCTCGCGCACTGCGCAGGACGAGCACGACCGTAACGCTCGCTGATCCGGAGCGGTTGCGGTGTTCGATATTGGCTTCAGCGAACTGCTGGTGATTGCAGTGGTCGCCCTGGTGGTGCTCGGTCCCGAGCGCCTGCCCAAGGCGGCCCGCTTCGCCGGCCTGTGGGTGCGTCGTGCCCGCAATCAGTGGGATTCGGTGAAACAGGAACTGGAGCGCGAACTGCAGGCCGAGGACATCAAGCGGCAGATGCAGGACGTGCGCCAGGGCATGCAGGACACCGAGAACCAGCTGCGCGCCAGCGGTGAAGCGATCCGTCGCGAAGCGCAGGAGGCCCAGCAGCAGGGCGATACGCTGGCGCAGGAGGTTCGCGCACCGGCGCCTGCGGATCTGCCGCCGCATATGAGCGCTGCGCCCGATGCCGATGCGCCGGCACAGGAGAGCGTTGCTCCCGAGCCGACGCCGGCGACACCCCCTGAAGCCGGTGCGCCGCCGCCGCAGAGCACGGAGCGCCAGCCATGAGTGAACAGGATTTCGGCGAAAGCTCGCTGGTCGAACATCTGGTGGAACTGCGCGGCCGCCTGGTGCGCGCACTGCTGGGCCTGGGCGTGGTGCTGCTGGCCCTGCTGCCGTTTACCCAGAAGCTGTACAACGCGCTGGCCGAACCGCTGGTGTCGCAGCTGCCGAACGGGCAGACGATGATCGCCACCAACCCGGCCGGTGCCTTCTTCGCACCGTTGAAGCTGACCTTCTTCGTGGCCCTGTTCGTGGCGGTGCCTTGGCTGCTGTACCAGCTGTGGGCGTTCGTTGCCCCGGGCCTGTATGCGCGTGAGAAGCGCCTGGCGGTGCCGTTGCTGGTGTCGTCGGTACTGCTGTTCTACACCGGCTGCGCCTTCGCCTACTTCCTGGTGCTCCCGGCGGTGTTTCATTTTCTGACCACCTTCAGCCCGGACGTGATTGCGATCACTCCGGATGCGAATGCCTACCTGGATTTCGTGCTGGCGATCTTCTTCGCTTTCGGCGGCAGTTTCGAACTGCCGGTGGCGATGGTGATCCTGGTGCTGCTCGGCTGGGTGACGCCGCAGCAGTTCAAGGAAGGCCGCGGTTACGCGATCGTCGGCATCTTCGTGGTGGCGGCGGTGCTGACCCCGCCGGACGTGGTGTCGCAGCTGATGCTGGCGATCCCGATGTGCCTGCTGTACGAGCTGGGCATCCACGCCGCACGCTGGCTGGTGCCGTCGTCGGTAGTGAAGAAACCTGCCGCCTGATGCGGTAGCGCCGGGCCATGCCCGGCGTGCCGGGTTCGATGTGATGCCACCGCCGGGCATGGCCCGGCGCTACCGGTGGGGCCGGTCAGGCGTGGAACACGTCGCTCGAGGTCGGCGTGGTCGGAATCGGCGGCGCCGCGCGGCTGCCGCGGTGCACGAACATCTGCTTCCACGCGGCGTAGACCGCGCCGACATACAGCGGCATCAGCACCGTGGTCAGCACCAGCTGGGCGATGAAGGCCGCGGCCAGCGGGCCACCGATCAGCATCGCGATCTGGATCACGATCACGAACAGGATGTACATGCAGAACGCGGCGATCAGGCCGAGTGCGGCGAACACGAACATCGCGCCGACGTTCTCGATGCAGCCCTGCAGGCTCAGGCGCAGCGCATGCATGCCGCTCTGCTTGTCGAACACCACCAGCGCCGGCTGGGTGAACATCGCCAGCGACAGCGCCACCGCGCTCAGGAACACCAGCAGCATCCACAGTGCGATGCGCTTGGCCGGCAGGTTGGCGACCAGCGCCGCTGCATCGTCCGGCTTGATCTGCTGGCCACTGCGGCTGATCTCTTCCATCTTGGTCATGACCTCGCTGAAGGCGGTGAAGCCCTCGCGGCCGATCATCAGGAACAGCAGCGCGCCCAGCAGCAGCACCGCCAGCACCTGGATCGCCAGCGGCACCAGCAGGTGGCTGACGCGGTGGTCGCGGATCGGCTGCAGCAGGTGCGAAGCCAGGCCCGGGCGGCCTTCGTCGATCTCGCCCACGGCATACAGCATGCCGCCGAACATGATCGGCGAGATGGCCAGGGTCATCAGCTGTACGGCCATGCCGGCGGCGCCGGGAATCAGCGTCGACAGCAAGGTCACCACCCAGCTCACCAGCAGCCAGGTCAGGCCGATCCGGGCCAGCTGCAGCGGCGCACGCCGGTACAGCGAGAACGTATCCAGCAACCACTGGGCGCCCGCCGAAGCCGGCAGCTTGCGAATCTCTTTCATGGACATCCGGGAAGGACAGGAGGGGGCCGGGCGGCTGCCCGTGCCGCCGATTATCCCTGTTTTGCCGCCGGCTGGGCTGAAGACAGCCGCGCCTGGCGGACGAAGCGGCGCAACAGCTGGCGGGCCAGCGGCGCGGCGCTGACCGCACGCTCGATGCTGCGGGCACAACCGCCGTGGCGACCGATGCAGTCGGCACGGGCGCGCACGTAGCCGCGCATGTGGTGGGTGGCGAATTCCGGATGGAACTGCACGCCCCAGGCCTGGCGGCCCCAGCGGAAGGCATGGCAGCCGTCCAGTGGTGAGCGTGCCAGCACTTCGGCGCCATCAGGTGCGCGCAGCACGGTCTGCAGATGGGTGGCATGGGCGGCGAAATGCTGCGGCAGGCCCTGGAACAGCGGGTCCTGCGCCGCCTGCGGCTGCAGTTCCAGCTCGATCGTGCCCGATTCCCGCCCGGCCGGGTTGTAGGCCACCTCGCCACCCAGCGCGTGTGCCAGCAGCTGGTGGCCGTAGCAGATGCCGAACACCGGCAGATCGTCGTGGGCGGTCTGGCGCAGCCATGCGGCGCTGCGCTCACTCCATTCGGCGTGGTCGGTGACGAAGGCGGCCGAGCCGGTCACCAGCACGCCAGCGAACGCATGTGGGTCGGGCAGAGCGCCACCGTGTTCGACATCGACCACCACCGTCTCGTGTTCTTCCAGCCCGGCGGCGACCCGGATCCAGTGCGGAAAGCGCCCGTAGCGGCGCAGCGACGGTACCGGGCGGCCGGTTTCAAGGATCAGGAACGGGGCTGGGTTCATCCGGGGGCGGCAGGACTGACAGGACTTCCTCGATTGTAGTCAGCCCCTGCGCCACCTTTTCAAGCCCGGCCTGGCGCAGGGTTCGCAGCCCTTCAGCCCGTGCGGCCCGGCTGAAACCGGCCAGATCCATGTCGGCACGGATCTGCCCGCGCAGCCGCGAGCCCAATGGCAGCAACTCATACAGCCCAATGCGGCCAAGGAATCCGGTGCGCCGGCACTCCAAGCAACCGACCGGCCGACAGGGCGTGGCGGCATCTGGATATGCAGCATGGCTATCAGCCAGCACCGCCCAATCTGCGGCGCCGAGGCTGTGCGGCTGCTTGCAGTGCGGGCACAGCGTGCGCACCAGGCGCTGGGCGAGGATGCCGTTGAGGGTGCTGGCCAGCAGGTAATGCGGCACGCCCAGGTCGAGCAGGCGGGTGACCGCCGACGGCGCATCGTTGGTATGCAGGGTGGACAGCACCAGGTGGCCGGTCAGCGAGGCCTGCACCGCCATCTGCGCCGTTTCCAGGTCGCGGATCTCGCCGATCATGATGATGTCCGGGTCCTGCCGCAGCAGGGTGCGCACGCCGCTGGCGAAGTCCAGGTCGATGTTGGTCTGCACCTGCATCTGGTTGAATTCGGGCGCGATCATCTCGATCGGGTCCTCTACTGTGCAGACGTTCACGTCCGGCGTCGCCAGCCGCTTCAGCGTGGAATACAGGGTGGTGGTCTTGCCCGAGCCGGTCGGGCCGGTCACCAGCACGATGCCGTGCGGGCGCTCGACCAGCGCATTCCAGCCGGCCGCTTCCTGCGGGCTGAAACCGAGCTGGTCGATGCTCTTGAAGGCAGCATCGGGGTCGAAGATGCGCATCACGCACTTCTCGCCGAAGGCGGTGGGCATGGTCGACAGGCGCATCTCGACTTCGCGGCCGCCCGGCGAGCGGGTCTTGATGCGGCCGTCCTGTGGGCGCCGGCGCTCGGCCAGGTCCATGCGGCCGAGCACCTTGATGCGGCTGACCACGGCGGTCATCACCGCCGGCGGTACCTCGAACACCTTGTGCAGCACGCCGTCGATGCGGAAGCGCATGCGCCCCATCTCGCGGCGTGGCTCCAGGTGGATGTCCGAGGCGCGCTGTTCGTAGGCGTACTGCAGCAGCCAGTCGACGATGTGCACGATGTGCTGGTCGTCGGCATTGACGTCGCCGGTGCGGCCCAGCTCCACCAGCTGCTCGAAGCTGGGCAGGGTGGTGTTGGCCTCGCCACGCACGTCGCCACGGGCGCCGCGCACCGAGCGGGTCACTCCGTAGAACTCCATGGTGTAGCGGTGCAGGTCCAGCGGGTTGACCACCGCCAGTTCGATGCGGCGGCGGGTCAGGTGCTGCAGGTCGCGGCGCCATTCCTGCACCAGTGGCTCACTGGTGGCCACCAGCACGCGCTCGGCATCCACCGCCAGCGGCAGGAAACGGTGGCGGCGCGCGTAGGCGTGGGAGACCAGCGCGGTCACCGCAGCGACGTCGACCCGGGTCGGGTCGATGCGCAGGTAGCGGCTGCCGGTACGCCGGGCCAGCCACTCGGTGAGGCGCTCCAGGGTCAGTTCGCCGCCGCCGGTGGCGGCCAGCTTGAGGTTGGACAGCAGTACCAGCGGATGCACTTCACTGGCGTTGCGTGCGCCCTGCGCGGAAAACCGCATGCGCTCGCGGTCCTGCTCGGCCACCAGGTCATCGGCGACCAGGGCCGCGGCAATCTGCTCGAAATGCAGCCGTCCCCAGGGCAGCGGGACGCCGCCCGCCTCGCCGGGCGTGCCTGCCGGCAGCCGATGTTCCATCTGCCTGCTCCTCCCGGGTACGGAATGCCCCGCAGGTCGGCCGTTATACTAGCGCACCCCCTTGCCGGCCAAGACTCGTACGCATGTCCGCGACCCCGACCGTTCCGATCACCTTCCAGGGCCTGATCCAGACCCTGAACCAGTTCTGGGCCCAGCAGGGCTGCGTGCTCATCCAGCCGCTCGACCTGGAGGTGGGTGCCGGTACCTTCCACCCGGCCACCTTCCTGCGTGCGATCGGGCCGGAAAGCTGGAACGCGGCCTACGTGCAGCCGTCGCGACGCCCGACCGACGGCCGTTACGGCGAGAACCCGAACCGCCTGCAGCGCTACTACCAGTACCAGGTGGCGATGAAGCCGGCGCCGGACAACATCCAGCAGCTGTACCTGGATTCGCTGAAGGCACTGGGCATCGATCCGCTGGTGCACGACCTGCGCTTCGTGGAAGACAACTGGGAATCGCCGACCCTGGGCGCCTGGGGCCTGGGCTGGGAAGTCTGGCTCAATGGCATGGAAGTGACCCAGTTCACCTACTTCCAGCAGGCCGGTGGCCTGGAATGCCGCCCGGTGCTGGGCGAGATCACCTACGGTCTCGAGCGCCTGTGCATGTACCTGCAGAACTGCGACAACGTCTACGACCTGGTCTGGACCTACGGCCCGGACGGCCAGCCGGTGACCTACGGTGACGTCTACCACCAGAACGAGGTGGAGCAGAGCACCTACAACTTCGAATACGCCGACGTGGAAGAGCTGTTCCACCGTTTCGACGCCTGCGAGCGTGAAGCGCAGAAGCTGGTGGAAGTGAACCTGCCGCTGCCGGCCTACGAGCAGGTGATGAAGGCCAGCCACACCTTCAACCTGCTCGATGCACGCCGTGCGATCAGCGTGACCGAGCGCCAGCGCTACATCCTGCGCGTGCGCGCGCTGGCCCAGGCGGTGGCCAAGGCGTACTACGAGCAGCGCGAGAAGCTGGGCTTCCCGGGCGCGAAGAAGGCCTGACGGCCGCTCCCTCCCTCTCTCAACTTCCGGGGCGCCGGACGCGTTGCGCGCTGCGCCCCCATCACAGGATCGAACCGATGAGCCAACTGTCCCCCCTGCTGATCGAACTGGGCACCGAGGAGTTGCCGGTCAAGGCGCTTCCGGGCCTGGCCCAGGCGTTCTTCGACGGAGTCGTCGAAGGCCTGCGCAAGCGCGGCGTCGCGCTGGAACTGGGCGATGCGCGCCCGCTGTCGACCCCGCGCCGACTGGCCGTGCTGCTGCCGGGCGTCGGCCTGGAACAGCCGGAACAGCACAGCGAAGTGCTGGGCCCGTACCTGAACATCGCGCTGGACGCCGAAGGCCAGCCGACCAAGGCCCTGCAGGGTTTCGCCGCCAAGGCCGGGATCGACTGGACCGCGCTGGAAAAGACCACCGACAACAAGGGTGAGCGCTTCGTGCACCGCGCGGTGACCCCGGGCGCGAGCACTGCCAGCCTGCTGCCGGAGATCCTGCGCGAGGCAATCGCGGCAATGCCGATTCCCAAGCCGATGCGCTGGGGCGACCACGCCTGGGGCTTCGCGCGCCCGGCGCACTGGCTGGTGCTGTTGCACGGCACCAACGTGGTCGAGGCCGAACTGTTCGGCCTGCAGGCTGGCCGCGTCAGCCGTGGCCACCGCTTCCACCACGACCAGACCGTGTCGCTGGCGCAGCCGCAGGACTACGTTGAAGCCCTGCGCGCTGCGTTCGTGCTGGTCGATCCGAGCGAGCGCCGTGCGCGCATCGTCGCCGAGGTCGAGGCCGCTGCGGCCAAGGCCGGTGGCAGCGCCCGCATCACCGACGACAACCTGGAGCAGGTGGTGAACCTGGTCGAGTGGCCGTCGGCGGTGCTGTGCAGCTTCGAGCGCGCGTTCCTGGCGGTGCCGCAGGAAGCGCTGATCGAGACGATGGAGATCAACCAGAAGTTCTTCCCGGTGCTGGATGACAGCGGCACGCTGACCGAGAAGTTCATCGGCATCGCCAACATCGAATCGAGGGACGTGGCCGAAGTGGCCAAGGGCTACGAGCGCGTGATCCGTCCGCGTTTCGCCGATGCCAAGTTCTTCTTCGACGAGGACCTGAAGCAGGGCCTGGTATCGATGGGCGACGGCCTGAAGACGGTGACCTACCAGGCCAAGCTGGGCAGCGTGGCCGACAAGGTGGCGCGCGTGGCCGCCCTGGCCGAAGTGATCGCGCCGCAGGTCGGCGCTGACGCCGCGCAGGCCAAGCGCGCCGCGCAGCTGGCCAAGAACGACCTGCAGTCGCGCATGGTCAACGAATTCCCGGAACTGCAGGGCATCGCCGGCCGCCACTACGCCGTGGCCGGCGGTGAATCGGCCGAGGTGGCGCTGGCCATCGACGAGGCCTACCAGCCGCGCTTCGGCGGTGACGACATCGCGCTGTCGCCGCTGGGCAAGGTGCTGGCGATTGCTGAACGCGTGGACACCCTGGCCGGTGGTTTCGCCGCAGGCCTGAAGCCGACCGGTAACAAGGACCCGTTCGCCCTGCGCCGCAACGCGCTGGGCCTGGCCCGCACGATCATCGAGAGCGGCTTCGAGCTGGATCTGCGCGCGCTGCTGGCCAGTGCCAACGCCGGCCTGGCCGCGCGCAACGTGCAGGCCGACATCGGCGAACTGTACGACTTCATCCTTGACCGCCTGAAGGGCTACTACGCTGACAAGGGCGTGCCGGCCACGCACTTCAACGCCGTGGCCGAGCTGAAGCCCGCCTCGCTGTATGACTTTGACCGCCGCCTGGATGCGATCGGCACCTTCGCCGCGCTGCCGGAAGCCGAAGCGCTGGCCGCGGCCAACAAGCGCATCCGCAACATCCTGCGCAAGGCCGAAGGCGAGATCCCGGCCCAGATCGACCCGGCACTGCTGCAGGAAGACGCCGAGCGCGCGCTGGCTGAGGCGGTCACCGCGGCCATCGATGACACCGGCGCCAGCCTGCAGCACAAGGACTACGTGGCTGTGCTGGCACGCTTGGCCCGCCTGCGCCCGCAGGTCGATGCCTTCTTCGATGGCGTGATGGTCAATGCCGAAGACCCGGCGCTGCGTGGCAACCGCCTGGCGCTGCTGACGATGCTGGGCGAGCGCCTGGGCAAGGTCGCGGCGATCGAGCATCTGTCGAGCTGAGATGTAGTGCCAAGCAAGCTTGGCACCCACCGGTAGTGCCGGTGGATGTCCATCGGGGTCATTGCCGGCATCGCGCACGATGCCGGCTTCCTCGCCTGCGATTACGACGATCGCCACAAAGGCGCGTATTTTGACCGCCACTTAACAACCGATCCCCAATGACGTGATGCATTTCGCATCGTCACCTTCGGTCGGTATGCTGTGCCGCATGCAGCCAAAGAAATACGCCCTGCCGCTGATGGTCCTGTCGCTGGCCGCCACCTCTGTGGTCCACGCGCGCGGCACCATCGACAAGGTGGACATCAAGGGATTGGACAAGGGCGACGACGCCGCAATCATCGAGAACATCCAGGAATCGCTGTCGCTGTACGACACGATCGGCAAGGAACAGGGCGAATCGCGCCTGGAGTACCTGCTGTCACAGGCCGAGCGGCAGACCCGCCAGGCACTGGAACCGTTCGGGTACTACAACCCGGTGATCAAGGTCGAGGCGCCGCGCGAGGACGAGCACGTGCGCGTGCTGATCCATGTCGACAAGGGCACCCCGGTGACCGTCCGCCGCGAGCACATCGACATCACCGGACCGGCGATGTACGACCAGTACCTGCAGGACGACCTGGCCGCGTTCAAGCCGCGCAAGGGCCAGCGTTTCGAGCACACGCAGTACGAAGCCAGCAAGATCACCGTCACCCGTCGCCTGGCCGAACGTGGTTATTTCGATGCCGACTACACCCAGCGCCAGGTGCAGATCACCCGTGCCGACAACGCCGCCGACATCGACCTGACCTGGGACAGCGGTCGCCGCTACAACATGGGGCCGGTGCGTTTCGAGCAGGATTACTTCGTCGACAAGCTGTTCGACCCGCTGGTGTACTGGGACCAGGGCAGCTACTTCCACGAGGGCAAGCTGGACCGGCTGCGCGAGTCGCTGACCAAGCTGGACTATTTCAGCGTGATCGACATCCAGCCGCGGCCCGACCAGGCCGATGCGAATGGCGAAGTGCCAGTGGATGTGAAGCTGACCCGTGCCAAGCGCACCATCTACACCGCGGGTCTGAGCTACGGCAGCGAGAGTGGCCCGGGTGTGCGCGGTGGCATCGAACGGCGGTGGCTGAACAACCGCGGCCACAAGATGAACACGCAGCTGGACTATGCGCAGAAGCGCAAGAGCCTGGTCACCAGCTACCGCATTCCGGCCTTCAACTGGCTCGATGGCTGGTACACCTTCGCTGCCAGCGCCTACGACGAGCAGACCGACTACATCGACCTGCGCAACTTCAAGCTGATCGCCAGCCGCAGCGGCGAGATCAACGAACACTGGACCGCGATCGCCTCGATCAACGCGCTGCGCGAGCGCTGGCGCTATGCCTCCGGCACTGAATTCACCGATGCGGTCTACAACACCTCGACGCTGGTCTACCCGCAGCTGGTCGCTGACTACGTCAACGTCGATGACGAACTGTTCCCGCGCAAGGGCATCAGCGGTACCGCGACCATGCGTGCCGGCGTTGAAGGTGCCGGCTCGGACACCAGCTTCGTGCAGGCCAATGCGGTGCTGCGCTGGTACATCCCGGTGGGCGAAAGCAACCGCCTGATCCTGCGCGGCGAGGGTGGCACCACCTGGACCAGCGATCTGGTGGCGATGCCGCCGAGCCTGCGCTACTTCGCCGGTGGTGACCGCAGCATCCGCGGCTATGCCTACCGCGAGGTGGGCCCGCGGACCCCTGCACCGGACAAATACGCGCTGGGTGCCAAGAACCTGGTGATCGGCTCGGCCGAGTACGAGCACTATTTCAATGGTGGCCCCTGGGGTGCGGCGGTGTTCGTCGATACCGGCAGCGCCTTCGACAACACCATTGATCTGCACACCGGCGTCGGCTTCGGCGTGCGCTGGAAATCGCCGGTGGGCCCGGTGCGCGTGGATATCGCGCATGGCTTGAACAACCCCGATTCGCAGTTCCAGCTGTACCTCAACATCGGAGCGGACCTGTGAGTACGCCCGCACCCACTCCGAACCCGACCACGCCGCCGCGCGTGCGCTTCTACCGCCGCCGCCGCTTCTGGGCCTGGTCGGGTGTGGGCGTGCTGGGCCTGGTGCTGCTGGCCCTGCTGGCGGTCTACTGGCTGCTGCAGACCGTAGCCGGCCGTGACGTGCTGCTGGCACAGGTGGTGGCGCGGCTGCCGGTGGGCGCCAGCTTCACCTGGGACAAGGTGGACGGCCCGGTGGCCGGCCCGCTGACCCTGTACAACGTCGACTTCCGCTACGACGACATCCATTTCCACGCCGAGCGTGCGCATCTGGAGCCGGACCTGCGCCCGCTGCTGGGCCGCAAGCTGCTGCTGGACAAGCTGGAGCTGACCAACGCGACGCTGAACCTGGCCAAGAGTGACGAGCCGTTCAAGCTGCCGTCGTGGCCGGATTCGCTGCCGCAGATCGAGATGCCGTTGGCGATCCAGGCCGATGCCATCGCCATCGATGGCTTCCGCATCAGCCAGGCCAACGAGCCGGTGATCGACATCAGCCGCGTGCGTGGCGGCATCGAGATCGCCAACGGCGAGTTCCAGGCGCACAAACTGGTGGTGGACAGCGACATGGGCAATTTCACTGCCCAGGGCCGCTATATCCCGGCCAAGGACTACGACACCGACGTGACCGTCACCGCCGTGCTGCCGGCGCCGCGTGGCCGCACGGCCGCCACCGTCGGCCTGGTCGCCCGTGGCGACCTGTCGCACATGGAGGTGGCCGTAGCTGGGCGCGCGCCGAAGCCGCTGCACGCGATGCTGGTGTTCGATGGCCGCACCGATCCGAGCTGGAGCGCCAGCATCCGCAGCGACGAGCTGGATCTGGCGCTGCTGTCGCCGGCACTGGCCAGCTCGGCGATCGCACCACTGGCACTGGACTTCACCGCCGCCGGCAAGGGCGGCAACGCCAACCTGCGTGGCAAGGTGAAGCAGGGCGATCAGGCACTCGAACTCGCACCGTCGGTGGTGTCGCTGAAGGACCAGGTGCTGAAGGTCTCACCGCTGCTGGTGAAGGGGCTTGGCGGTGAGGTGCGCCTGGAAGGCACCGCCGATTTCAGCCAGGAAGACCAGCAGAAGCTCAACTTCTCGGTGGTCGCCCATGATCTGACCTACGTACCGGCGCCCGATCCGAACACCACCGGCAGCGCACCGGTGCCGGTCACCCTGAAGGAAGCACGCTTCGGTCTGGCCGGTACCCTGAAGGCCTGGGCGGCGATCGGCCGCGCCGAGGTCGAGCGCGACGCGCAGAAGGCGCAGCTGCACTTCGACGTGCGCGGCAACGATCAGGCCGCGTCGATCCACCAGCTGCAGGCGCAGACGCCGGGTGGCCAGCTGCAGGTGGAAGGCCAGGTGGCGTGGGCACCGCAGCTGGACTGGGATGCCAAGGCCACGCTGAAGGATTTCGACCCCGGCTATTTCGTGCCGGGCTGGAATGGCCGCCTGTCCGGCAACCTGGCCTCCAAGGGCCGCCAGCTGCCGCCGCCGGCAAACGCACCGCCGGGTACCGCCGGCACGCTGGAAGCCACGGTCGATCTGCCGTGGTTGAAGGGCGTGTTGCGCCAGCGCAACCTCGACGCGCAGGGCAAGTTCGCGCTGCAGGGCGCGCAGGGCCAGGGTGACCTGAAGCTGTCGCTGGGCAGCAGCCGGGTGACCGCGTCGGGCAAGGTCGGTGATCGCCTCGACATCGATGCACGCTTTGAGCCACTGCAGCTGAGCGATCTGCTGCCGGGCGCCGATGGCGGCCTGCGTGGCCAGGTACAGGTGAAGGGCCCGCGCGATGCGCCGGACATCACCGCCGACCTGGTCGGCAACAACCTCAACTGGGACGGCTACGGCGCCGAGAGCGTGAGCATCAAGGGCCACCTGCCATGGCGCGGCGACAGCGGCACGCTGGCGATCCAGGGCCAGCAGGTCAATGCCGGCATGCTGCTGGAACGCTTGAACCTGGATGCGCAGGGCAGTGTCTCCAACCTGCGCCTGGCGGCGCAGACCCGCAACGAGATGGGCGCGATCGAGCTGCAGGGCAGCGTCCGCCAGCAGGGCGCGCAGTGGCGTGGCGAGCTGGCCGCGCTGCGCATCGCACCGGTGAAGGGCGATGCCTGGTCGCTGCGTGCACCGGCGGCGTTCGCGATCAACGGCAGCACCTACACCCTGGGCGAAGCCTGCCTGGCCGCGACCAGCAGCGGCACACTGTGCGCACAGGCCAACTGGCCGCGCGAGGGCCTGGTGGTGCGCAGTGATGCACTGCCGCTTGCGCTGGTGCAGCCGTGGTTGCCACCACAGTCCGGCCGTCGCATCTACCTGCGTGGCGATGTCAGCCTGGACGCGCAAATCCGCCCGCGCGGCAATGCATGGGAAGGCCATGTGGAAGTGCGCTCGAAGGAAGGCGGCGTGCGCCTGGGTGAGAACCGCAACACCGTGGGGGACACCACCCGCGGCGAGCTGGTGCGCTATGACCAGTTCTCGCTCAAGCTCGACATGACCCCGGCCAGCATCAAGGGCTATCTGGGCATGGGCTTCCAGGGCAACGGCTTCGTCGATGCCAGGATGCAGACCGGCTGGGAAGCCAGTGCACCGCTGAACGGCGAGCTCTACCTCAATATGTCGCGGCTGTACTGGCTGGAGCTGTTCTCGCCGGACATCGTGCGACCGACCGGCCTGATCGAGGGCCACGTCAGCCTGCGTGGTACGCGTGGCCAGCCGTCGCTGGGTGGCGACGCGCAGCTGAGCAACTTCAAGGGTGAATTCCCCGCGCTGGGCCTGACCTTCGACCAGGGCAAGGGCAGCTTCGTGGCGCAGCCCGACGGTTCGGCCAAGATCACCGCGCAGGCCAACTCTGGTCAGGGCACGCTGTACGTGGATGGTGGCCTGTCCTGGTTTGGCGATGCACAGCCGCTGCAGCTGAAGATCCACGGCGAAAACGTGCTGCTGTCCAACACCAGCGAGCTGCGTATCGTCGCCAATCCCAACCTCGACTTCACCCTGGCCAAGGCGGCGATGGAGCTGCGTGGCACCGTGCACGTGCCCGAGGCCGACATCGATCTCGAACGCCTGGACCGTGGCACCTCGGTGTCCGAAGACGTGGTGGTGCTGGACCCGGCCGACCCGGAGGAGTCGCGCACCTCGCCGCTGGACATGGACCTGACCGTCAGCCTTGGCGACAAGGTGAAGATGACCGGCTTCGGCCTGAAGGGTGCGCTGACCGGCAAGATGCAGGTCTGGGCCAAGCCTGGCCGCGAAATGACCGCCAATGGCGGGCTGGAAGTCAGTGGCCGCTACAAGGCGTATGGGCAGGACCTGACCATCACCCGTGGCAACCTCACCTGGAACTACAACGCGGTGTCCGACCCGCGCATCAACATCCGTGCCGAGCGCCGGATCGGTGATGTCACCGCCGGCATCGACGTGACCGGGCGTGCGCAGCAGCCGCGTGCGGACGTGTGGTCCGAGCCGGCGATGTCGCAGTCCGAAGCACTGGCCTACCTGGTGCTGGGCCGCAGCCTGACCGGTGCCAGCAGCGACCAGACCCAGCAGGTCAACGCGGCTTCCGCGGCGCTCTCGGCCGGCAGCGGCCTGCTGGCTTCGCAGCTGGGCGCCAAGCTGGGCCTGGACGACGCCGGTGTGAGCCAGTCGCGCGCGCTGGGCGGCTCGGTGATCGGTGTCGGCAAGTACATCTCGCCCAAGCTGTACGTCGGCTACGGCGTGTCGCTGGTCGGTGCCGGTTCGGTGATCACGCTGAAGTACCTGCTGCGTCGCGGCTTCGACGTGGAAGTGGAATCGAGCACGGTGGAAAACCGTGGGTCGATCAACTGGCGGCGGGAGAAATAACCCGCCGTGGCATCCCTGTAGAGCCGAGCCATGCTCGGCTTACGCGCGCAGCGCGGCCTGCAGGAAGAGCAGCCGAGCATGGGCTCGGCTCTACCTGACAGGCCCCCAACCATCGGCCGTTGCCCCATCCGGCCCCAGCGGCTATGGTCCCGGGCTGTTCTGTCGTACCGGATTGCCTCATGTCACCACGCAAAGCCCTTCCCACCGCCCTGGCCCTGGGCCTGACCCTCGCCGCCGGTGCCCACGCCGACGAAGGCATGTGGATGCCGACCCAGCTGCCGGAACTGGCCAAGCCGCTGCAGGCCGCAGGCTTCAAGGGCAATCCGGCCGACCTGGCCAACGTCACTGCGCCGCCGCTGAGCGCGGTGGTGCGCGCCGGTGGCGGCACCGGTTCGTTCGTGTCCGCCGACGGCCTGCTGCTGACCAACCACCACGTGGCGATGGGCGTGATCCAGTACAACAGCTCGCCCGAGCACGACCTGATCAACGGTGGCTTCATCGCCAAGGACCGTGCCGACGAGCGTCCGGCCAACCCGGACTTCCGCGTGCTGGTCACCGTCGGCTTCGACAAGGTGACCGACCAGGTGCTGGCGCAGGCGCGTGGCAAGACCGGTCGCGCCTACTTCGATGCGGTGGATGCGGCCAGCAAGCAGATCGTGGCCGAGTGCGAGAAGGACGGCAGCGTGCGCTGCTCGGTGGCCAACATGTACTACGGCACCGACTTCTACCGCATCGCCCAGCTGGAACTGAGCGACGTGCGCCTGGTGTATGCGCCGCCGCGTGCGATCGGCAACTACGGCGATGAGATCGACAACTTCATGTGGCCGCGCCACACCGGCGACTTCACCCTGCTGCGCGCCTACGTGGGCAAGGACGGTAAGCCGGCCGCCTACAGCAAGGACAACGTGCCCTACCAGGCACCGGCACACCTGCAGATGTCGGTGGAAGGCCCGAAGGAAGGCGACTACGCGATGCTCGCCGGTTACCCGGGCATCACCTACCGCCACCGTACCGCCGCCGAGTTCGCCGGCCAGATCGATACCGTGCTGCCGCGCCGCGTGTCGGTGTTCCAGCAGATGATCGACACCATCGAGGCCGCCACCGCCAAGGATGCGCAGGCGCGTACCCGCTACGCCTCGCAGCTGCAGTCGCTGAAGAACAACCGCAAGCGCGCCGCCGGTGAGCTGGAAGGCCTGCTGCGCAGCGACGCCAAGGCCCAGCGTGCCGCCGACGAGACGGCGATGCTGGCTGCCACCGACCGCAAGTACCAGGGCGACATCAAGGCGCTGCTGGCCAACCTGTCGCAGGGTGCGGCGGTGGGCGAGCGTGACCTGCTGCTGGATCAGATGGCTGCGCAGAGCCAGTTGCTGCGCTCGGCACTGCTGCTGGAGCGCCTGCGCATCGAATCGGCCAAGCCGGACGCGCAGCGCGAGAGCGGTTACCAGCAGCGCGACCAGGCGATGATCGAAGGCGTGCTCAAGCAGGTCCAGCGCCGCTATGCACCGGAGGTCGAGAAGGCCCTGCTGACCACCTTGCTGACCCGCTACCAGCAGCTGCCGGACGCGCAGCGCGTGGCCGAGTTCGACGCGGCCTTCGGCCGTACCCCGGAGCAGCTGGCCAAGGCGCTGGGCACCCTCTATGCCGGCACCCAGCTGGGTGACGAGGCGCAGCGCCTGTCGCGCTTCACTGCCGCACGCGAGGGCAAGGCACTTGCCGCCGATCCGCTGATCGCCGTGGCCGGCCCGCTGGTGGCCGCGCAGCTGCGCATCGAGAACGAGAGCAAGACCCGCGAAGGCGAGCAGTTGCGCCTGCGCCCGGCGTACATGCAGGCGCTGTTCGCCTGGCGTGCCAAGCAGGGCCGTGCGGTGTACCCGGACGCCAACCGCACCCTGCGCATCAGCTACGGCAAGGTCGAGGCGCTGCACCCGCGTGATGGCGTGACCTATTCGCCGGTGACCACCGTGGCCGGCATTGTCGAGAAGAACACCAACGCCTATCCGTTCGACGCACCCAAGCCGCTGCTGGCGGCGATCGCCAAGGGCGACTTCGGCAGCACCGCCGACCCGGCGCTGAAGACCCAGACGGTCAATTTCCTGACCAACCTGGATACCACCGGCGGCAACTCCGGCTCGCCGGTGCTCAACGCCAAGGGCGAACTGATCGGCCTGAATTTCGACAGCAACTGGGAGTCGGTCAGCGCCAGCTGGTGGTTCGATCCGCGCTACAAGCGCGCCGTGCACGTAGACATGCGCTACCTGCGCTGGCTGCTGGCCAAAGTCTACCCGGCGCCCGAGCTGCTGAAGGAAATGGGCGTGCCGGCCCAGTAAGGAGCCGGCCACGACCAACGGTCGTGGCCCGCACCGCGTAGGCCCCCACCCTGGTGGGGGTGGTTGCCCCAACGAGCCCGCACCCCCGGCCACGCCTGGCCTACACTGCGGGTTCTTCCGACGGAAACGCACGCGTGGTCTCCAGCTGGATCCTGCTGCTGGTCTCGGTTGCCTATGCTGCGCTGCTGTTCGGCGTGGCGTGGTGGGGTGACCGTCGACCGATGTATCCCGACCGGCCGTGGCTGCGGCCGGTGGTCTACAGCCTGGCGCTGGCCGTGTACTGCTCGTCGTGGACCTTCTACGGCGCGGTCGGCACCGCCGTGCGCAACGGCGTGGGCTACCTGCCCATCTACATCGGCCCGCTGCTGCTGCTGCTGTTCGGCTGGCGCATCATCGAGCGCCTGGCGCTGATCGCGCGCAGCCAGAACGTGGTTTCCATCGCCGATTTCATCTCCTCGCGCTTCGGCCGTTCGCGGCGGCTGGCGGCGTTGGTGGCGATCATCGCGCTGATTGGCATCATTCCGTACCTGGCGCTGCAGTACAAAGCAGTGGCGATGAGCCTGCAGGTACTGACCGGCAACACCGGCCCGACCGGCTTCTTCACCGATCCGGCGCTGTATGTGGCGCTGCTGATGGCGTTGTTCGCCACCCTGTTCGGCACCCGCCAGGTCGATGCCACCGAGCACCACCACGGCATGATGCTGGCGATCGCCTTCGAATCGGTGATCAAGCTGCTGGCGATGGTGGCGGTGGGCGTGTTCGCCTACCTGTGGCTGAGCAACCGCACCGACGCGGTGGTCGAGTCGGTGCATACGCTGTTCACCGGCCTGCCGCCGGTGGGATTCATCTCGCAGACGCTGCTGAGTTTCCTGGCCATCATCTGCCTGCCGCGCCAGTTCCACGTGGCCGTGGTCGAATGTGGTGACGTGCGCGATGTGCGCCGCGCGCGCTGGATGTTCGGTGGCTATCTTGTGCTGATCTCGGGCATGGTGCTGCCAATCGCCACCGCCGGCGTGACCCTGTTCGGCACCGGCGGCAGCGTCGCCGACGATTCGATGGTGCTGGCCCTGCCGCTGGCCGAAGGCCGCAATGCGCTGGCGCTGATCGCCTATGTGGGCGGCTTCTCCGCGGCCACCGGCATGGTCATCGTGTCGTCCATCGCGCTGGCCACCATGGTCAGCAACGACCTGGTGATGCCGGTGCTGCTGCGCCGCAGTGGCGACCATCAGGAAGCCGCCGATGTCGCCTCGCGCGTGCTGTGGATCCGCCGCCTGGCGATCCTGCTGCTGGCGCTGATGGCCTACAGCTACTACCGCACCAGCAGCAACGACAGCACGCTGGCGTCGTACGGCCTGATGGCGTTCGCTGCAGTGGCGCAGTTCGCACCGGGCCTGATCGGCGGCCTGTACTGGCGTGGCGCCAGCCGGCGTGGCGTCGAGATGGGCATGCTGCTCGGCTTCGCGACATGGCTGTACACGCTGCTGCTGCCGGCGATGACCATGGCCGGCTGGGTTGATGCCGCCTGGGTGCAGCACGGTCCGTTCGGCATCGAGTGGCTGCGTCCGCAGCAGCTGTTCGGCATGACCGGCTGGGATCCGCTGACCCACGGCACGTTCTGGTCGCTGCTGGTCAACGCGGCGACGATGATGCTGGTGTCCGCGCGCTGGCGCCCCGGTGTGGACGAGCGGCTGCGCGCCGCGCCGTTCCTCGACCCCTATGCCGAGCGCCCGTCGGTGGCCGGTGGCTGGCCCGGCCACGTGCATGTGGGCGATCTGCTGGCACTGGCCTCGCGCGTGGTCGGCGAGCGCCATGCGCGGCGTTCGTTCTTCGAGCAGGCGCAGTCGCTGGGCCGTGAACTGCAATCCTCCGCGCCTGCAGACCGCCCGTGGGTGCAGTTCACCGAACGCCTGCTGGCCGCGTCGATCGGCGCGGCATCCGCACGCCTGTTGCTGACCAGCCTGCTGCGTGGCTCGGGCATGGACCTGGGCGAAGTGGTGGCAGTGCTGGACGAAGCCGGGCAGGAGCTGCGCTTCAACCGCGAGATCCTGTCGACCACGCTGGAGAACATCAGCGCCGGGGTCAGCGTGGTCGATCCGGACATGCGCCTGACCGCATGGAACCGCCGGTACCAGGACATGTTCGGCTACCCCGACGGGATGCTCTACGTGGGCCGCCCGGTGGCCGACCTGATCCGTTACAACGCCGAGCGCGGCGAACTGGGCGAGGGCGATATCGAAGTGCAGATCAACCGCCGCATCGGCTACATGCGCGCCGGTTCACCGCACGTGTTCGAGCGCACCCGCAGCGACGGCAAGGTGATCGAGATGCGCGGGCAGGCGCTGCCCGGCGGCGGTTACGTGACCAGCTACAACGACATCACCGACTACAAGCACGCGGAAAAAGCACTGCTGGAAGCCAACGAGACGCTGGAACAGCGCGTGGCCGAGCGCTCGCACGAGGCCGAGGTCGCGCAGCAGTCGAAGACGCGTTTCCTGGCAGCGATCAGCCATGACGTGCTGCAGCCACTGAACGCCGCGCGCCTGTTCGCTTCGGCGTTGCGTGACAGCGACCACGTGAGCGATGAGCAGAAGCACCTGGCCGAACGCGTGGATGCGTCGCTGCGCGCGGCCGAAGAACTGCTGGATGGCCTGCTGGACGTGTCGCGGCTGGATGCCGGTGGCCTGCACCCGGTGATCGGCGAGTTCGACGTGAGTGCGTTGATGCGCGAACTGGCGGCGCAGTACACGCCGGTCGCCGCCGGTCGTGGCCTGCGCCTGGACCTGTTCGCGCGCCCGGCGTGGGTACGCAGTGATCGCCGCCTGCTGCGCCGCGTGCTGCAGAATTTCCTGGCCAATGCGTTGCGCTACACCCGCCAGGGGCGCATCGTGCTGGCAGTGCGCCATCGTAGCGACGAAGTGGAGCTGCAGGTATGGGATACCGGTCCCGGCATTCCCGAGCACCACATGCGGCAGATCTTCGATGAGTTCCACCGTTACCAGCAGCCGTTCGACTGGGGCGAGCAGGGTCTGGGGCTGGGCCTGTCGATCTGCCAGCGCATCTCGCGCCTGCTTGACCATCGCCTCAATGCGCGCAGCCGCGTCGGCAGCGGCTCGATGTTCTCGATCATCCTGCCGCGTGTGGCGCCGTTGCCGGGCTACGCCGAGCTGGCCACGCCGGTACAGGCGGTGGCCGCACCGGTGCGCAGCGATTCGCTGGCCGGCCTGCGCGTGCTGTGCGTGGACAACGATGAGGAGATCCTCGACGGCATGCGTGCATTGCTTGGCCGTTGGCAGGTGCAGGTGATCACTGCCGCCACCGTCGACCAGGCGCTGGAGAAGATCGCCGAGCGCCCGCAGGTGATGCTGGTGGACTACCACCTGCACGACCGCATGGATGGCCTGGATGCGCTGGTGGCACTTCGCGAGGCTGCGGGCTACCCGTTGCCCGGCGCGCTGCTGACCGCCGATGGTCGCGACGAGTTGAAGCGGATGGCGCGCGAACGCGGCTACCGCGTGCTGACCAAGCCGATCAAGCCGGCCTCGCTGCGCGCCTTCCTGGGCGCGCTGCGCGATGCCGGCAACAACGATGCCTGACGTGCAACTGTAGAGCCGAGCCTACGCTCGGCTCCGGCACGCAGTGCGGGGCTGATATAGCCATCGCTATACAAACCAGCCCTGCCTGCGCGTTTCGCCGCAGATGCGCCATGCGCGAATCGCGGTGCTAAGCTGCGCGTCCCCTTGGGGAGTAGCCGGATTCCTTCGCAGGAATCGTCCACGTCAACACACTCGGCCAGTGCGCCGTGGCGTGGACAACCATGATGGTTGGCGAGACCAGCGGCCCGCGCGCGCAACGTCAGGTTGGGCGCGAGCGCGAGCCGTGCGTCCGTCCTAGCCCGACCTCAGCAGCCGCCAATGTCCCCCATTTCGATCCTCCTGATCGGCTTTGCCATGTCCACCGATGCCTTCGCCGCGGCGATCGGCAAGGGTGCGGCCATGCGCAAGCCGGTGTTCCGCGATGCGCTGCGCGCCGGCATCATCTTCGGCGTCATCGAGGCGATCACACCGATCATCGGCTGGTTGCTCGGCCGTGCCGCCCTGCAGTACGTGGAAGCGTTCGACCACTGGATCGCCTTCGGCCTGCTCGGTGCGCTGGGCATCCACATGATCTACAACGGCCTGCGTCCGGACAGCGCCGAGGAAGACGAAGATCCTTCGCAGCACCACGGCTTCTGGAAGCTGGCGCTGACCGGTTTCGCCACCAGCATCGATGCGATGGCGGTGGGTATCGGCCTGGCTTTCATGGACGTGCATATCGGTGTGATGGCCGCAGTCATCGGCCTGTGCACGCTGACCATGGTCACCGTCGGCATCATGCTCGGCCGCGTGCTGGGCAGCATGGTCGGCAAGCGCGCCGAGATCATCGGTGGCGTAATCCTGGTGATCATCGGCGCGACGATCCTGTACGAACACCTGCACGGCGTGGGGTAACGCCTGTTCCTGTAGAGCCGAGCCCATGCTCGGCTGCTTCGCGCGCCAGCCGAGCATGGGCTCGGCTCTACCTCAGGGTGTTGGCTGACAAGCATTGCGGTGTTGCACTGATGGAAGGGCTGTCATGCGTGCCATAGCCTCTTCGCATGGCCAGTCCCGCACTCCGCTTTGGTCGCTGGTCGCAGACCGGCAATGTCTACGCGATCACGGCTGTGACACGCGCACGCCGTCCTTGGTTCGACGACAAGGCCAACGTCGATCTGCTGATCGAAGCCCTGCGCACCGTAGAGCGGACGGGGCGGACCTCCTCCCTCGCCTGGGTGGTCATGCCGGATCATCTGCATTGGCTGTTCGAACTCCGTACCGGCACGCTTGCCGGCTGCATGCAGATCCTCAAATCACGGAGCGGGCGTTCCATCGGCAGGCGCGCTGATGCCAACGCGCCGATCTGGCAGCCGGGATACTACGACCACGTGCTGCGCAGCGATGAATGCCTGCACACGCAGGCGGTGTATATCGCGGTCAATCCGGTGCGTGCTGGGCTGGCCACGCGCATCGGGGAATACCCCTATGTGTGGAGTCGATGGCCGCTTGAGGAGTGATTGGTATTGAGGCAAAGAGCAGCCGAGCGTGGGCTCGGCTCCACAGGGGCATCATGACGTCTGTAGAGCCGAGCCCATGCTCGGCTCCATAGTCGGTCACAATCAGTCTTCTTCCGGCGGCAGCACGATGGCGTCGTCGTCGATGGCCAGCTTGCCGGCCATCAGCACGGCCTGGGTGCGGTTGGTTACGCCGAGCTTGCGCAGGATGGCGGTGACGTGGGCCTTGATCGTTGCTTCGGAGACGTTGAGGTCGTAGGCGATCTGCTTGTTCAAGCGGCCGGCGCCGAGCATCTGCAGGACGCGGAACTGCTGCGGGGTCAGCTCGCGCAGGCGCTGGCCGACTTCGCGTTCTTCGCTGCCGGTGGGCGGCACGTTGTGCGCCTCCGGCGGTGCCCAGGTCTCGCCATCGAGGATGGTGCCGAGTGCATGGCCGATGGTGTCCGAGTCGGCCGATTTGGGAATGAAGCCGAGCGCACCGTGGTCGAGCGCGCGGCGCATCACCGTGGCTTCTTCGCGCGCGGACACCACCACCACCGGCAGCTGCGGATGCAGTGAGCGCATGTGCACGAGTGCGTTGAAGCCCTGCGCACCCGGCATGTTGAGGTCCATCAGGACCAGGTCGGCGTCGTTGTGCTGATCGGCCAGCGCGTACAGTGCTTCCACGCTGTCGGCCTCGAACAGTTGTACGCCCGGGATGACCCGCTGCACGGCCCCACGCAGGGCTTCGCGGAACAGCGGGTGGTCATCGGCAATCAGGAGGGTGGTCATGGGTCGAGCTTATCGATCAGGAAAAAGAGCGACGTGATGGCAGGTGCAGGACGGGTCGGACGCGGCCGGGTCCCTCCTCCCGGCCACGTCCCTGGCGCGTCCTGCGCCTGCAGTCACGCCATCAGCGCACCTTGCGCTCGTCCACCAGCGACGCCACCACCGACGGATCGGCCAGGGTCGAGGTGTCGCCGAGCTGGTCCGGCGCGTTCTCGGCGATCTTGCGCAGGATGCGGCGCATGATCTTGCCCGAGCGGGTCTTCGGCAGGCCCGGCGCCCACTGCAGGTGGTCCGGCGTGGCGATCGGGCCGATTTCCTTGCGTACCCACGCGACCAGTTCCTTCTGCAGTTCGTCGCTCGGCGCTTCTTCGGCCACCAGGGTCACGTAGGCATAGATGCCCTGGCCCTTCACGTCGTGCGGGAAGCCGACCACGGCCGCTTCGGCCACCTTCGGGTGCGAGACCAGCGCGCTTTCCACTTCGGCGGTGCCGATGCGGTGGCCGGATACATTGATCACGTCGTCAACGCGGCCGGTGATCCAGTAATAGCCGTCTTCGTCGCGGCGACACCCGTCACCGGTGAAGTAGCTGCCCGGGTAGGTGCGGAAATACGTATCGATGAAACGCTGGTGGTCGCCGTACACCGTGCGCATCTGGCCCGGCCAGGAGTCACGGATGATCAGGTTGCCCTCGGTCGGGCCGTCCTGGATCTCGCCATCGGCATTGACCAGCGCCGGCTGCACGCCGAAGAAGGGCAGGGTGGCCGAACCCGGCTTCAGTTCCATCGCACCGGCCAGCGGCGAGATCAGGATGCCGCCGGTCTCGGTCTGCCACCAGGTATCGACGATCGGGCAGCGGCTGTCGCCGACCACCTCGTAGTACCAGCGCCAGGCCTCCGGGTTGATCGGCTCGCCCACGCTGCCGAGCAGGCGCAGCGACGCGCGCGAGGTCTTCTTCACCGGCTCCTCGCCTTCGCGCATCAGTGCACGGATGGCGGTCGGGGCGGTGTAGAAGATCGTCACCTTGTGCTTGTCGATGACGTTCCAGAAGCGTGAGGTATCCGGGTAGTTCGGCACGCCTTCGAACATCAGCGAGGTCGCGCCGTTGGCCAGCGGCCCGTACACGATGTAGCTGTGGCCGGTGACCCAGCCGACGTCGGCGGTGCACCAGTAGACGTCGTCCTCGCGCAGGTCGAACACCGCTTCATGGGTGTAGGCCGCGTACAGCAGGTAACCGCCGGTGGTGTGCAGCACGCCCTTCGGCTTGCCGGTGGAACCGGAGGTGTAGAGGATGAACAGCGGGTCTTCCGCGTTCATGCGTTCCGGTTCGCAGGTGGCCGGCTGGCTGTCCACCACATCGTGGAACCAGCGGTCGCGCGGGGCCTGCATGTCCACCGCGCCGCCGGTGTGGCGCACCACCAGCACGGTTTCAACCGTGTTCGTGCCCGGCAGCTTCAGCGCCGCATCGACGTTGGCCTTCAGCGGAATCCTGCGGCCACCGCGCAGGCCTTCGTCGGCGGTGATGATCAGCTTGCTCTGGCAGTCACTGACGCGGTCGGCAATCGAGTTCGGCGCGAAGCCACCGAATACCACCGAGTGGATCGCACCGATGCGGGCGCAGGCCAGCATGGCCACCGCGGCGTCGACGATCATCGGCAGGTAGATGGTGACCCGGTCGCCCTTCTTGACGCCGAGGTTGCGCAGCGCGTTGCTGAGGCGGCAGGTGCGCTCGTACAGCTCGCGATACGTGACGTGCTGGGCCGGCGCATCCGGGCCGTCCGGCTCGAACAGCAGGGCGGTCTTGTCGCCGCGCGTTTCCAGCTGGCGATCCAGGCAGTTCACGCTGGCATTGAGTTCGCCATCTTCGAACCACTTGATGTGGAAGTCGGACAGGTCGTAGCTGACGTTCCTGATCTTCGTCGGCTTGCGCATCCACTGCAGGCGCTCTGCCGCCTTGCCCCAGAAACCATCCGGGTCGGTCACCGAAGCCTGGTACTGCTGTTCGTACGACGTCTTGTCGATGCGTGCCTTGGCGGCGAACTGCGGATCGACGGGGTAGATATCAGCCATGGCACCCTCACTTGCACGTTGACTTTGTGTGTGCGGTCGCAGCATCGCAGCGACCGATCCCCCTCAGTTTGCCCCATCCACCCCCGGTCGCGTCACCACTCTGGTTAGACCATGGTCGAAAGTGAGCGCCCAGCAGGGCCGGGTTCGACCAATGGCGAATAGCCGCTATACATAATCGCCCCGCAGTCTCGGCTCGACCGTGCCCCACGCGCGGCATCACCTTGCCACTTGGGAGAGAGGGCAACATGAGCCACCGTACGTTGAAAGCCGTGCGCACACCTTTGGCGGCCTGCCTGTTGGTCGCCCTGGTCGCACCGGGCATGGCGTTCGCAGAGACCGCCAAAGAGAAGGCGCTGGAAGCACGCGTTGCCGAACTGGAACGCCAGGTCCAGCTGCTGCTGTCTTCGCAGCAACAACAACAGACCCAGATCAGCCAGACCCAGCAGGCCGTAACCGAAGTCCGCACGGTGCAGGCCGAGCAGAAGCCGGTCGCACAGGTGCCGGCCGGCAAGCAGCCCATCCAGGTCACCACCATCACCCCGGGCGCGGCGCCGGGCACCACGGTCAAGATCGGCGGCTTCATCAAGGCCGACTTCCTGGCCACCCAGACCAGCGATGGCCAGCTGGCCGACGACGCCACCGGCCGCTCGCTGTACCTGCCGGGCCAGACCCCGGTGGAAGGCGCTGGCGGCAGCGGCAAGCGTTCGGGCACCGACTTCAATGCCCACGCCAAGTTCTCGCGCTTCAACCTGGGCATCGACAACGTGAGCGAATCGGGCAACAAGGCCGGTGCGTTCTTCGAGATGGACTTCTTCGGCAATTCACTGGGCAACCAGACCGCCACCAATACCTACGGTGTGACCCTGCGCCACGCCTACATGTACTGGAACAACTGGATGGCCGGCCAGACCTGGTCCAACTTCATGGACGCGGCCGCACTGCCCGAGGCGGTCGACTTCGTCGGCCCCACCGATGGCGTGATCTTCGTGCGCCAGGCCCAGGTGCGTTACACCCAGGGTGGCTTCAGCGTCGCGCTGGAAAACCCGGAAACCACCACCCTCACCGGTACCCGCAACCCGGTCACCGGGGCATGGACCAACGCCAGCGCCAACTCCGACCGTGGCAGCCTGCCCGATCTGACCATGCGCTATGGCTGGAAGGGTGATTGGGGCACCTTCGGTGTCGGCGGCATCGTCCGTCAGCTGAAGGTCGACAACCAGGCCACCGGCGCCAAGGCCGACAAGGTGGCTGGCGGCCTGACCCTGGGCGGCAAATGGGTGATGGGTGACAGCGATTCGCTGCACTACCAGCTGACCGGCGGCGAAGGCATCGCCCGCTACATCGGCCTGGGCATCACCGCCGACAGTGCCTATGACGTGGCCCGCGACGAACTCAACCCGACCGGCGTGCTTGCCGGCTACGTGGGCTGGCGGCATGCGTTCTCGCCGAAGTTGCGCACCAACCTGATCTACGCGCGCAGCGACTACGACAACGACAGCATCCTCGGCCCACTGGTGACCAAGAGCGTGCAGAGCATCCGCGGCAACATCTTCTATTCGCCGCTGCCCAAGGTCGATATCGGCGCGGAGCTGATGTACGGCCGTCGCGAAGTGGAGAACGGCAACAAGGGTGACATCACCCGATTGCAGTTCACCACCAAGTACAGCTTCTAGAGGAGTGCCGACCAAGGTCGGCACCTACAGAGATTGCGTGCCGGCCAGCGGCCGGTACCTACCGAATTGAGTGCCGACCAAGGTCGGCATCTACCGAGGGAAAACGCCCCATGTCCAGCACACCCAGTACCGCACACAAAGCGGGCACCCTGACCAAGGGCCACAAGAAGGTCATCTTCGCATCGAGCCTCGGCACGGTGTTCGAGTGGTATGACTTCTTCCTGTACGGCTCGCTCGCGGCCATCATCGCCAAGCAGTTCTTCAGTGGCGTCAATGAAACCACGGGCATGATCTTCGCCCTGCTGGCGTTTGCCGCCGGCTTCTTCGTGCGTCCGTTCGGCGCGGCCTTCTTCGGCAGCCTCGGCGACCGCATCGGCCGCAAGTACACGTTCCTGGTCACCATCCTGATCATGGGCATCTCGACCTTCTTGGTCGGCGTGCTGCCCAACTACGCTTCGATCGGTTTCGCCGCGCCGGTGATCCTGATCATCCTGCGCCTGGCCCAGGGCCTGGCGATGGGCGGCGAGTACGGCGGTGCCGCCACCTACGTGGCCGAGCACGCGCCGGACGACAAACGTGGCCTGTACACCAGCTTCATCCAGTGCACGGCCACGCTCGGCCTGTTCATGTCGCTGCTGATCATCCTGGCCTGCCGTTACTTCCTGGGCAATGAAGCCTTCGAAGCCTGGGGCTGGCGCATTCCGTTCCTGGTCTCGATCCTGCTGCTGGGTGTCTCAGTGTGGATCCGCCTGCAGCTGAGCGAGTCGCCGCTGTTCCAGCAGATGAAGTCCGAGGGCAAGGGTTCCAAGACCCCGTTCCGTGACAGCCTGAAGGGCGGCAACCTGAAGCTGATGCTGCTGGTCCTGCTCGGTGCGGCGGCGGGTCAGGCGGTGGTCTGGTATGGCGGCCAGTTCTACGCGCTGTTCTTCCTCAGCAGCATGCTGAAGGTCGATGCCACCACCTCCTACCTGCTGATCGCGGCCGCGCTGGCGTTGGGCGTACCGTTCTTCATCTTCTTCGGCTGGCTGTCCGACCGTATCGGCCGCAAGAAGATCATCCTGGCCGGCTGCCTGCTGGCCGCCGTCACCTACATCCCGATCTTCAAGGGCCTGACCCACTTCGCCAATCCGGCCATCGAAGAAGCCCGCAGCAGCTCGCCGGCCCTGGTCGTGGCCGACCCGGCTACCTGCTCGTTCCAGTTCGATCCGGTGGGCCTGCGCAAGTTCACCAGCTCCTGCGACGTGGCCACCGCCGCGCTGACCAAGGCCGGTGTGCCGTACGACGTGCAGCCCGCCGCCGCCGGCTCGCTGGCGATGGTGAACGTGGGCAGCGCCAGTGTCACCTCGTATGAGGCCGCCGGCCTGACCAAGGAAGACGGCAAGGCCAAGGCCGATGCGTTCGGTGCGGAACTGAAGACCGCCCTGACCGCCGCCGGCTACCCGGCCAAGGCCGATGGTGCACGCATCAACATTGCCGGCACGGTGTTCATGCTGTGGCTGCTGGTGCTGTACGTGACCATGGTCTACGGCCCGATCGCTGCCTACCTGGTGGAACTGTTCCCGACCCGCATCCGCTACACCTCGATGTCGCTGCCGTACCACATCGGCAACGGCTGGTTCGGTGGCTTCCTGCCGGCGATCTCCTTCGCGCTGGTGGCCGGTACCGGCAACCTGTACTACGGCCTGTGGTACCCCATCATCATCGCGCTGATGTCGGTGGTGATCGGCGGCCTGTTCCTGCGCGAAACCAAGGACGTGGATATCACCAAATAACCGGCGTGCCGACCAACGGTCGGCACCCACCGGGTTTCAGGGGCCGTGGTGCAGATCGCGGCCTTTTTGTTTGTGGGGTGGCGACTGGGGTCGGAACCCTTTCGCGCGCGAATGGGCTCCGACCCCGGTCGCAGGACGTGCTACTCCGGGCATCCATCGCTCTGCTCAAACTGCCGCCTTGAAAACGCTTCGATGCAGAACCGACGCTGCGCGCTCTCATCGCCTGCCTGGCGGATCTGCCTGCGCAACTGGTCGGCTCCCGGGCAACGCGCAGCGCGAGCGACAACGAGGTTGCATACAGGAACAAATGGGAGGTGCACCTGATTGCGAGGGATGTTTAGCCTCTTGTTCCAGGCTTCGAACGGAAAGAGCAAGTGCAACAGCCCGTCCACTGCTTCATCTTTGCGTGGCCGCGTGAGGGCGACATCCGGTGAGTCCTTGAGCAACATCTCATAGGCATCTAGAAAGCGACGGCCATGACCATCGTGTTCTGCCGGCGTCTCTGCCCGCCGCAAGGCCGCGTAGTAGGAAAAAAGGTGCTCTGCATCAGGTGCGCTGCAGGTGACGTCACGTGGCAGCGATTGCGCGTCATCGGGCTCTGTTGGCTTGCATGAGATGCGGTTCAGTCGCTCCTCCAATGCAGCCAGCACCCGATCGATGGTGGCGCCAGAGGTGGGCTCGCCGTCCAGCTCGCCTACAAGCGACGCCAGGCTGTCGCCCACCATCGGGACATACTCTCGCTCTTTGTTCAGCGCGATGGAGGACCGGGCCGGCCGGGGAGCGGTCGACTCTGCGGTCAGAGACAGTACCGCGGCCATAGCAAGCCCTACCATCATCGATTGCATATCAGATCGCCGATGGAATCAGGTTGCAGGGCGATGGAGCACCGCCTGATCGCCTTGTGGCCCCTTCGCGAGGGAGTGAATTCCATTTCTACATCCAGACGATCATCGTGGAAATCGAGGGTCTTGAATTCGACCAAGGCGAAGTCGCGATCAAATCGGGTCTCGCCGAGAGAACAGATGGTCCGTTCGCGCAGGAAGACGCCTGGATGACCGGGTTTCAGGTACTGGATCGTCAGGCACGGATTGTCTGCTGTCAGCACGTATCTGACCAGGAGATTCCCTGCCCCTCGCAGTTCCGCATTGGTGACCTTCGAATAGTCGATGGGGTGCTCGGTGGCCTTACTGGTGTTGCTGAGCAGAGCAACACCAATAGCAAGCATCAAAGCTGGGGGAGTCAGCAGCCGATTCAACACACCAGATCTCCGATGGTGCCATTTCGTATCGGCACTGAGCAGGTTCGTACATCATCAAAATCAAAGCTGGGAGGAGCATGTATGATTTCGACTTTCAGGCTCAGATGATCTGCTTTGAACTGAACTTCCGTGATTCCGACGTAACTGAAATCACTCGAGAATCTCTTCCCCCCGATCGAGCAGATTTCCTTATGGCGGATGAGCGTGTCCAACGAAGCAGATTTGAAGATCTGAATCGTGAAGCACGGGGAACCTGAGACATCAAGAAATCGCACCCAAAGTCCCTGCATTTTTGAGATCTTGGCGTTGACGACCCGGGCGTAATCAATGGGTGGACTTGCTGCGACGGTGGTTGCAGTAATCAGAACCCAGCCAGCCAAGCATGCGGAGATAATTCGCATTTTCCCATCATCTGGTTTTGGAGAATCATTAGCCTGAGGCGGGTGAACCAGCATGGCCATGAAGAAAGTACGAAATTGCACATGTCCTTACTATTCTTGGATCGGATGACGTTATTGAACACATCCCGGCCAATGAGGCCATGCGCCACCGCGTGAAGGTTGGCATGCGAGCCAAGCACGGCTCGACCCTACAATCGGCCCATGACCACCCTTACTCCGGCCGATCTCCCCGCCATCCTGCACACCCTGCGCAGCGCGTGGCAGTCGCAGCGCCCTTCGCTCGACCAGCGCGAGCACGACCTGCGCCGCCTGCGCGAGGCGTTGAAGCCACGCCTGGACGAAATGGCCCAGGCCATCGCCGAAGACTTCGGCCATCGCGCCCACGTTGAATCGAAACTGGCCGATGGCATGAGCGTGCTGTCGGCCATTGACCACCTGCGCCGCCACCTGCGACGCTGGTCGAAGCCGCAGCGGGTCGGTGCCGGTTGGCGACTGTGGCCGGCGCGCGCGCAGCTGCGACCGACGCCGTTGGGTGTGGTCGGGGTGATCTCGCCCTGGAACTACCCGGTCACGCTGGCACTGGTGCCTTTGGCTACCGCCATCGCCGCAGGCAACCATGTGCTGCTCAAGCCTTCGGAACATACGCCGCGTACCAGCGCGTTCCTGGCCGATCTGCTGGTCAGTGTGTTCCCGCCCGATCGGGTGGCGGTGGTGCAGGGCGGGGCGGACGTGGCCGCAGCGGTGTCGTCGCTGCCGTTGGACCATCTGCTGTTCACCGGCTCGACCGCCGTGGGCCGCAAGGTGATGGCCGCCGCCGCCGAGCATCTGGTGCCGGTCACGCTGGAGCTGGGCGGCAAGTCGCCGGCCATCGTCTGTCGCGATTTCCCGCTGGACAAGGCCGCCGCGCGGCTGGCCACCGGCAAGTGGTTCAACGCGGGCCAGACCTGCATCGCGCCGGATTACGTGCTGATCGATACCGCGCGCCAGCGCGAGTTCGTGCAGGCGCTGCAGCAGCAGGTGCGCGAGCGCTATGGCGATTTCAGCGATGCCGGCGATTACACCCGCATCATCAATGAAGGCCAGTACCGGCGCCTGCAGGGCTATCTGGCACAGGCACGGGAACGCGGCGTGCCAGTGATTCCACTGGCGCAGGTGGATGAGGCGCGCGCCGACCGCGAGCGCCTGCTGGTGCCGACCGTGGTGCTGGACCCGCCCGACGACCTGGACCTGATGCGCGAGGAGATATTCGGCCCGATCCTGCCCGTGCGGGCCTACCCGGACCTGGATGCTGCGCTGGCCGACGTGCTGTCCCGTGACCGGCCGCTGGCGCTGTATCCCTTCAGCCATGACACGGCCACGGTGGAGCGCATCCTCGGCCAGGTGGTGGCGGGCGGGGTGACGGTCAACGACACCCTGCTGCACTTCGCCGCCGATGGCCTGCCGTTTGGCGGGGTCGGGGCAAGCGGCATGGGCGCCTACCACGGGCGGGCGGGTTTCGATGCGATGAGCAAGCGCCTGCCCGTGCTGTGGCAGTCGCGCTGGGCGGCCAGTGACCGGCTGCGCCCGCCGTACTCGAAGATTGCGGGGTTGTTGAGGCTGTTGCTGCGGTGAAGCCACGCATGGCGTTGCTCTACGGAATCAGCGCCCGATTCTTCTGTAGAGCCGAGCCCACGCTCGGCTGCTCCTGGCTGGGTGCCTGATCAATGCAGCCGAGCGTGGGCTCGGTTCTACACGGGAATCCGGGCCGACGCCCATCCCAGCCACCCGGTTAGAATGCCCGCATGAAGATCGCCTCGTGGAACGTCAATTCGCTCAATGTCCGCCTGCCGCACCTGGAGCAGTGGCTCAAGGATTTCGGCCCGGACATCGTCGGTATCCAGGAAACCAAGCTGGAGGACCACAAGTTCCCCGATTCGGCGCTGATCGCCGCGGGTTACCGCAGCGTGTTCGCCGGCCAGAAGACCTACAACGGCGTGGCGCTGCTGTCGCGTGAGCCTGCACAGGACGTGCAGATCGGCATTCCCGGCTTCGAGGACGAGCAGAAGCGCGTCATCGCCGGTACCTTCGGCGACCTGCGCGTGATCAACCTGTACGTGGTCAACGGCCAGGACATCGGTACCGACAAGTACGACTACAAGCTGCGCTGGCTGGAAGCGGTCCATGCCTGGATCGCCGAAGAGCTGCAGCGCCACCCGAAGCTGATCGTGATGGGCGACTTCAACATCGCCCCGGACGCGCGCGACGTGCACGACCCGGAGGTGTGGAACGACAACCACATCCTGACCTCCACCGCCGAGCGCGGCGCATTGAACAAGCTGCTGCAGCTGGGCCTGCACGACGGCTTCCGCCTGCACAACGACGAGGCGGGTACCTTCAGCTGGTGGGATTACCGCGCCGCTGGTTTCCGTCGCAACCTGGGCCTGCGCATCGACCTGACCCTGGTCTCCGATGCGCTGAAGAGCGGTGCGGTGGCTTCGGGCATCGACCGCGAGCCGCGCACCTGGGAACGCCCGAGCGACCATGCGCCGGCGTGGGTACAGATCGGTTGAACGAACGGGGCCCGGCGATTGCCGGGCCCGTTCTGGAACATCGGCCGGCCAGCGGCCGGCACTACCCTCAGATCACCGTATGCTCTTGCGGGTGAACAGGTTGACGATCGCCAGCAGGATCACCGCACCGATCAGCGAGAACAGGAAGGTGCGGATGGTGATCGCTTCGTTGATGCCACCGCCGAACAGCCAGCCGGAAATCAGCGCGCCGACGATGCCGACCACGATGTTGAGGATGATGCCCTGCTGGGCATCGCGCTTCATGATGATGCTGGCCAGCCAGCCTACGATGCCGCCGACGATCAGCCAGATGATGATGCCCATGATCGAACCTCCGGTGGGGAACTGTGACCAGTTGACGCGCAGGGCTGTGAACCCGTCGTGGAATTGCGTGACGGGCGCGTGCGGATGAGCCTGCCAGCCACCCTCGATGGCCCGTGGCGCTTCGGTCCGGTGACGGTCTGGCGCTGCCCGCACGTGCCGGGCCACCGCGGTGAACCGCAGGCGCGGCAGGTGCTGGCGCAGGCATTGGGTGCCGACCCGGAGACGCTGCCGCTGGTCCGCGACGACAAGGGCCGGCCGGAGCTGAGCGGTACGCTGGCCCACTACGGCACCGGCTGGAGCCACAGCGGCGAGGTGCTGCTGGTGGCGCTGGGCGAAGGTGTGCGGCTGGGCGTGGACCTGGAGCTGCTGCGGCCGCGGGCCCGCCTGCTGGAGATCGTGCAGCGCTTCTTCCACCCCGAGGAGGTGGCCTGGCTGGAAAGCCTGGACGAGGCCGGGCGCGAGCACTGGTTCTTCCGCGTGTGGTGCATCAAGGAGGCCATCCTGAAGGCGCATGGACAGGGCATCTCGTTCGGCCTGCACCGCCTGCAGCTGGCGCCGGGGGCCGATGGCGCCCTGCACCTGCGCTGGTGCGACCCGGAACTGGGCGAGGCCGCGCGCTGGCACCTGCACGAATGGCAGGCCAGCGGCCAGTTCCGTGCGGCATTGGCCTGGTATCCGCACTGAAGCGGGGAATCAGCGCGCAAAACCGGCGATAATGCCGGCATGAGCGAACACCCACTTCCCGCCAGCGTGGCCGCCACGCTGGAACAGGGCCTGGCCAGCATGGGCCTGGACGCCGCACTGGCGCCGCCGCTGCTGCGCTACCTGGCCCTGCTGCACCGCTGGAACGGCACCTATAACCTCACCGCCATCCGCGATCCGCAGGAGATGGTCACCCGCCACCTGCTCGACTCGCTGGCGATGCAGCCGTTCGTGGCCGATGGCAGCCTGGCCGACCTCGGCACCGGCCCCGGGTTGCCTGGCATCCCGCTGGCGATCGCCTGCCCGGGCCTGCAGGTCACCCTGGTCGAGAGCAACGGCAAGAAGGCGCGCTTCATGCGCGAGGCCGTGCGCCAGCTGGGTCTGGACAATGCCCGCGTGGCCGAATCGCGCGCCGAGGCGCTGGACGAGGCCGGCCGCTACGACCAGCTGACCGCGCGCGCGATGGACACCCTGGCCGGCATCGTCCGCGTTGGTGGCCACCTGCTGCGCCCCGGCGGCGTGCTGCTGGCCATGAAGGGCGTCTACCCGCATGAGGAGATCGCGGACCTGCCGGCTGGCTGGAAGGTGCGTGAGGTGACCCCGCTGAGCGTGCCCGGCCTGGCCGGCGAACGCCACCTGGTCACGGTTACAGGTCCCTGATTCCCGCCGCCAGCCCTTTGTGGAACAACGGGTTGGCGATTCACGATTTCCGCAAGGGGCCGGTTGTACGCATAATGACCGGTCCCAGCACACGTCGACGAGGCACACCCGCATGGCCCGCATCATCGCCATCGCCAACCAGAAGGGTGGCGTCGGCAAGACCACGACCGCCGTCAACCTGGCCGCTTCCCTGGCCAACGCACCCAAGCGCGTGCTGTTGGTCGACCTGGATTCGCAGGGCAACGCGACCATGGGCAGTGGCGTGGACAAGCGTGAGCTGGCCGCTTCCACCTACGATCTGCTGCTGGGCGAGTCCAGCGCCGCCGACGTGCGCGTGCAGACCGCCGAAGGCTACGACCTGCTGCCCGGCAACATCGACCTGACCGCCGCCGAGATCCAGCTGATGGCGCAGAGCGAGCGCGAGCAGCGGCTGAAGCGCGCGCTGGCACCAATCCGCGACGAGTACGACTACATCCTGATCGACTGCCCGCCGGCGCTGTCGCTGCTGACGCTCAACGCGCTGGCCGCCGCCGATTCGGTGATCGTGCCGATGCAGTGTGAGTACTACGCGCTGGAAGGCCTGAGCGCGCTGGTGGAAACCATCGATGCGCTGCGTGCCAACCTTAACCCGGCGCTGGAGATCGAAGGCGTGCTGCGCACCATGTTCGACGTGCGCAACAATCTGGCCAACGCGGTCTCGGCCGAGCTCACCGAGCACTTCGGCGACCGCGTGTTCCGCACCATCGTGCCGCGCAACGTGCGCCTGGCCGAGGCGCCCAGCCATGGCCAGAGCATCGTCGGCTACGACCGCGCCTCGCGCGGTGGCGTGGCCTACCTGGGCCTGGCCGGCGAGATCATCCGCCGCAACAACGAACGCAACAAGGCCACCAAGGCCGTGGAGACCGTCTGATGACCAGCAGCAAGCCGGCAGCCAAGAAGCGAGGCCTCGGCCGTGGCCTGGATGCGCTGCTGGGCCCGAAAGGCGCGGTCAGTCAGGTGCAGGCCACCACCGCGGTGATCGAGCCGCTACCGGGTGAAGTGCTGCGCAAGCTGGCCGTGGGCCAGCTGCAGCCGGGCAAGTACCAGCCGCGCCGCGAGATGGACGAGGGGAAGCTGTCCGAGCTGGCCGACTCGATCAAGTCGCAGGGCGTGATCCAGCCGATCCTGGTGCGCCAGCTGCCCGCCGGCAACTACGAAATCGTCGCCGGTGAGCGCCGCTGGCGCGCATCGCAGCTGGCCGGCCTGGACGAAGTGCCGGTGGTGGTGCGCGAGCTGGAAGACCGCACCGTCATCGCGATGGCGCTGATCGAGAACATCCAGCGCGAAGACCTCAACCCGCTGGAAGAAGCCGAGGCGCTGCAGCGCCTGATCAGCGAATTCACCCTGACCCATGCCGAGGCCGCCGAGGCCGTCGGCCGCTCGCGCGCGGCGGTGTCCAACCTGTTGCGCCTGCTGGAGCTGCCGGTGGCGATCCGCCTGCTGCTGGAAACCCGCCGCCTGGAAATGGGCCACGCCCGCGCGCTGCTGACCCTGGCCCCCGAGCTGGCCGGCAAGCTGGCGCAGGAAGCGGCCGATGAAGGCTGGTCGGTGCGCGAGGTCGAGCGCCGTGCGCAGGCCTTCGCCGCCGGCAAGGTGCCGAGCAACCGCCCGGTGGCGACGCCGAAGGTGCAGCAGGCCGACATCGCCTCGCTGGAAACCGAACTGTCCGAAGCGCTGGGTGCCAAGGTGGCGATCAACCACGGCCGTGGCGGCAAGGGCAAGCTGATCATCCACTACACCGATCTGGACACCCTGGACGGCGTGCTGGAAAAGCTGCGTACGCGCCAGGGCTGAACCCGGCGCCACATCACGCCGGCCGACGCATCCCCGCGACGTCGGCCACGCCGATGGCAGCGGGGTGCTTTGATCGAGACCCGCGATGACCATCCTGCTCACCGGCGCTGCCGGCTTCATCGGTGCCTACACCGCCCGCGCGCTGCTGGAGGCGGGCCAGCCGGTGGTCGGCCTGGACAACTTCAACGACTACTACGACCCGCAGATCAAGCGCGACCGCGTGGCAGCGCTGTGCCCGGCGCTGGACCTGCGCACCCTGGACCTGACCGACCAGCAGGGCTTGGCGGCACTGTTCGAAGAAGTGAAGCCGACCGCGGTGATCCATCTGGCCGCGCAGGCCGGCGTGCGCTATTCGCTGGAAAACCCGCATGCCTACGTCGACAGCAACCTGGTCGGCTTCGTCAACATGCTCGAGCTGTGTCGCCACCGTGGCGTGCAACACCTGGTCTATGCCTCCAGCAGTTCGGTCTACGGCGATTCAGCCACGCCGCCGTTCTCCGAGGACCAGCGCGTGGACCAGCCGCGCTCGCTGTACGCGGCGACCAAGGCGGCCAACGAGCTGATGGCCTACACCTACGCGCAGCTTTACGGCCTGCATGCCACCGGCCTGCGCTTCTTCACCGTGTATGGCCCGTGGGGCCGGCCGGACATGGCGCCGCTGCTGTTCTCGCGCGCGGTGCTGGCGGGGCGGCCGATCGACGTGTTCAACGAAGGCCGCATGCAGCGCGATTTCACACATGTCTCCGACATCGTGTCGGGTATTCTCGGCGCGCTCGCGCATCCGGCCGATGGTCCGGTACCGCACCGGGTGTTCAACCTCGGCAACCATACGCCGGTCGAGCTGGAGCGCTTCATCAGCGTGATCGAGCAGGCGGCCGGCCGCCCCGCGCAGAAGGTCTACAAGCCCATGCAGCCCGGCGACATGGTACGCACGATGGCCGACACCCGGCGCGCCCATGACGCATTCGGCTTCGATGCGGTGACCCCGATCGAAGAAGGGTTGCCCCCCGTCGTGCAGTGGTGCCGCGAGTACTTTGGTGATCGCGCCTGAGGAGAGATCCTCACACAGCCGGATTCATCTTCGGATAACCTCGGCTTCGGAGAATGCGCGGTCTTTGTCCCCCTTTGGCCGAGTGCCTTATGAGCCAACCCGAGCTTTCCGTTGTCGTCCCGGTATTCAACGAGCGCGACAATGTCGCCCCGCTGGTTGCCGAAATCACCGCTGCACTGCGCGGGCGGCTGCCGTTCGAGATCGTCTACATCGACGATCACTCGCGCGATGACACCCTGTCGGTGCTGCAGGGCCTGAAGGCGACCACGCCGGAACTGCGGGTGCTGCACCACGTGAACCAGAGCGGGCAGAGCACCGCCGTGCGCACCGGCGTCAAGCACGCACGGGCGCCCTGGATCGCCACCCTCGATGGTGACGGCCAGAACGATCCGGCCGATATTCCCAAACTGCTGGCCGCGCGCGATGCCGCCGAGACGCAGGTGAAGCTGTTCGCCGGCTGGCGTGTCAACCGCCAGGACAGCGGCAGCAAGCGCTGGGCCAGCAAGTGGGCCAACGCCATCCGTGCACGCATGCTGCGCGACGATACGCCCGATACCGGCTGCGGCATCAAGCTGTTCGAGCGCAGCGCGTTCCTCGACCTGCCGTACTTCGACCACATGCACCGCTACCTGCCGGCGCTGATGCAGCGTGCTGGCTGGAAGACCACCAGCGTGCCGGTCAACCACCGCCACCGTACCGCCGGCGTGTCCAAGTACAACAATCTGGGCCGCGCGCTGGTCGGCATTCGTGATCTGCGCGGCGTGGCCTGGCTGATCACCCGCAGCAAGCGCACTGCGGTGGAAGAGCGGTGATGGGGCTGGAACTTCACTGGCTCGACCAGCCGCTGACCTGGCTGTACTGGACCGGCCTGCATGTGACCGGCTGGAAGCTGATCGGCTATACCGGCGCGCTGATGTTCGGTGGCCGCTGGCTGGTCCAGTTCATCGCGTCCAAGCGTGCGGGCAAGCCGGTGATCCCGCGGCTGTTCTGGTACATGAGCGTGGTCGGCAGCCTGATGACGCTGAGCTACTTCCTGTTCTCGGCCAAGCAGGACTCGGTGGGCGTGCTGCAGAACCTGTTCCCGGCGTTCACCGCGCTGTACAGCCTGCAGCTGGACATCAAGCACCGGGGCTGGAAGCGGGACAAGGCCAGCCACTAGGTCTCCGGTAGATGCCGACCTTGGTCGGCGCTGGGTTTGGGGCCAACCAAGGTTGGCCGCTACCGGGGCCCCGGTCCGCGGCGCAGGCAGGACCTTCGTCCCATGCCACGGACGGTGAGCGGTGCCATGATCGGGGTCTGCCTTCCCGGGAACCTGTGCTCGTGAAAACCCGTCTTGCCGTTGCCCTGCTGATCGCCCTGTCCGCCCCTGCCGTGGCCCTGGCCGCGCCGCCCGCCACCGCCGCACCGGCCAGCGTGGCCACCGAATCGCCCGCCGATGCTGCCTTCCGCGCGCTGTACGAGAAGGAATGGAAGTGGCGCCAGGATGGCGGCGGCGAGGCCAGCGAGGACGAAGACGCTCCGGCCAACGCCACCCGCATGCCCGATGTCGGCCCGGCCGCGCAGCAGGCGCGCCTGAAGGTGTGGGACGAGACCCTCGCCGCGCTGAAGAAGATCGATCCGAAGACCCTGTCGCCCGACAACCAGGTCAACTACGCGATCTACCACGACCAGGTGTTCAACCTGGCCGAAGAGACGCGCCTGCGTGGCTACGAGATGCCGTTCAACGCCGACTCCTCGTTCTGGTCCAACCTGTCCTTCATGGCCCGGCGCGAGATGAAGACCGTGCAGGACTACCAGAACTACATCGCACGGCTGAACGATGTGCCGCGCTACTTCGGCCAGCAGACCGACAACATGCGCGCCGGCCTGAAGCGCGGCTTCAGCGTGCCGCGTGCCGTGCTCGATGGCCGCGAGGTCTCCATCGCCACCGTCGCCGAATTGAAGGACCCGACCGAGTCGCCGCTGTACGCGCCGTTCAAGAAGCTGCCCAACACCGTTCCGGCGGCCGAACAGGCCAGGCTGCAGGCGCAGGCGCGTGAAGCGATCAGTGGCAAGGTGGTGCCCGCGTTCCAGCAGCTGCGCACCTTCTTCGTCAACGAGTACGTGCCGCAGGCGCGCACCACCCTGGCCGCCGAAGCGATGCCCGACGGCAAGGCGTACTACAAGCAGCAGATCCACGAATACACCACGCTGGACCTGTCGCCGGACGAGATCCACCGCATCGGCCTGGATGAAGTCGCACGCATCCAGAAGGAAATGAACGACATCATCAAGCAGGTGAAGTTCAAGGGCAGCTTCGCCGAATTCCTGACCTTCCTGCGTACCGACCCGCGGTTCTACGCCAAGACGCCGGAAGAGCTGCTGTCGCGTGCCGCGTGGATCTCCAAGCGCGCCGATGGCCAGCTTGGCAAGTACATGACGCTGCCGCGCGCCCGCTTCACCATCGTGCCGGTGCCGCCGGACATTGCGCCGTTCTGGACCGCCGGCCGCGGTGGCATGGGCACCTACTGGCTCAACACCTACAACCTGCCGTCGCGCCCGCTGTACAACCTGCCGGCACTGACCCTGCATGAGTCCGATCCGGGCCACGCGTTGCAGGGCGCCATCGCCGCCGAGCAGAAGAACCTGCCCGAGTTCCGCCGCAATGCCTACATCTCCGCCTATGGCGAAGGCTGGGCGCTGTACTGCGAGAAGTTGGGCGTGGAAATGGGCATCTATGAAACCCCGTACGAGGATTTCGGCCGTCTGACCTACGAGATGTGGCGTGCTGCGCGCCTGGTGATCGACACCGGCGTGCACAGCAAGGGCTGGACCCGCGAGCAGGCGTTGGCCTACCTGCGTGACCACACCGCGCTGAGCGAGCATGAAGTGACCACCGAAGTGGACCGCTACATTTCCTGGCCTGGCCAGGCGCTGAGCTACAAGCTGGGCGAGATCGCCATCGTGCGCCTGCGTGCGCAGGCCGAGAAGGAGCTGGGCGACAAGTTCGACATCAAGGGTTTCCACGACACCCTGCTCAAGCAGGGCTCGGTGCCGCTGCCGGTGCTGGAACAGCAGATCCAGGCCTACATCGCCGAACGCAAGAAGGCCTGACCGTCGTGTGATCGGGTCGGAGCCCCGCCCGAAGGGCGGGGCTCCGACCCCCTCTCACCTCACCCCACCGCCCGCGGCTTGGCCACGCGCGCGGCAAACGTCGGCAGCACCAGCAGGGTCAGCACGGTGGCGGTGATCAGGCCACCGATCACCACCGTCGCCAGCGGCTTCTGCACCTCCGCGCCGGAACCACTGGCAATCGCCATCGGAATGAAGCCGACGATCGCCACCAGCGCCGTGGTCAACACCGCGCGGATGCGGCTGGAGGCACCGTTGATCGCCGCCTGCAGCGGCAGGTCGCCGGCATCCAGGCGTTCGCGGATCGCCTGCATCAACACCAGGCCGTTCAAGGTCGCCACGCCGGAGACGGCGATGAAGCCGACCGCCGCCGATACCGAGAACGGCATGCCACGCAGCAGCAGGGCGAGGATGCCGCCGACCAGCGCCAGCGGCACGCAGCTGAACACCAGAATGGCTTCCTTGCCGCTGCGCAGCGCCATGAACAGCAGGCTACCGATCAGCAGGAACACCACCGGTACTACCGTCGCCAGCCGCTTCTCCGCGCGCTGCAGGTTCTCGAACTGACCGCCCCAGGTCAGGTAGGCACCCGGCGGCAGTGCCACGTCGGCCACTGCGGCCTGTGCCTCGCCGACGAAGCCGCCCAGGTCGCGGCCACGCACATTGGCCTGCACCACCACACGGCGGCTGCCATTGTTGCGGCTGATCTGGTTCGGCCCTTCGCTCACCGTGATGCGCGCGACCGACGACAGCGGAATCACCAGCCCTGACGGCGTGGCGATCGGCAGCGAGGCCAGCTGGTCCGGATCGTTGCGCGAGGCATCGTCCAGGCGCACCACCACGTTGAAGCGGCGATCACCTTCGAAGATCTTGCCCGCCGCAGTGCCGCCAATGCCGGTGGACAGCGCATCACTCACGTCCGCGGCGGTCAGCCCGTACTGCGCCGCCGCCACGTGGTCGATCGCTACGTTGAGCGTAGGCAGGCCGGAGATCTGTTCCACCCGCACGTCGGCCGCGCCGTTCACCGCACGCAGCTTCAACGCCACCTGGTCGGCCACCTTCTGCAGCTGGCTGAAGTCATCGCCGAAGATCATTACGGCCAGGTCGGTACGCACGCCGGAAATCAGCTCGTTGAAGCGCAGCTCGATTGGCTGGCTGAACTCGAAGCTGTTGCCCAGCTGCTGCCCGGCCAGTTTCTCGAAGCGCGCCACCAGTGCGTCCTTGGCCAGCTTCGGATCGGGCCAGTCCTTGCGCGGCTTCAGCACGATCACGCTGTCGGAGATGTTGGTCGGCATCGGATCGATCGCCGCCTCGGCGGTACCGGTACGCGAGAACACCGTCTCCACTTCCGGCTGCTTGGCAATCACCTTCTCCAACGCCAGTTGCATGGCCAGTGACTGCTCCAGCGAGGTCGATGGCACGCGCAGGGCCTGCATCGCCACGTTGCCTTCGTCCAGCGTCGGCATGAACTCACGGCCCAGCAGCGAGAACGAGCCGATGCCCACCACCACCATCATCACCGCACCGGCCACCACCGTGCGCGGATGCGCCACGGCCTTGCGGATCACCGGCTCGATGCGCGCACGCAGTACACGGATCAGCCTGGTTTCGTGCTCGCCATCATCGCTGTGTGCCTCGCCGTCCTTCAGCTTCGGCTCGCGCACCAGCAGTGCGGCCATCGCCGGCACGAAGGTGAAAGAGAAGAGGAAGGCACCGACCAGGGCCAGCATGAAGGTGGCCGCCATCGGGTGGAACGTCTTGCCCTCCACGCCTTCCAGGGTGAGGATCGGCGCGAACACCAGCAGGATGATCAGCTGGCCGAACGCCGCCGGGCGCGCCATCCTCAGCGCCGAATCGGCGGCCACGCGCAGGCGTTCCATCGCGGTCAGCGCACGGCCCAGTTCGGCGCGGCGCTGGCCCAGCATCAGCAGGGTCGACTCGACCACGATCACCGCACCGTCCACCAGGATGCCGAAGTCCAGCGCACCCAGGCTCATCAGGTTGCCGCTGATGCCGAAGCGGTTCATGCCGATCACTGCGAACAGGAACGACAGCGGGATCACCAGCGCGGTGATCGTCGCCGCACGCAGGTTGCCCAGCAGCAGGAACAGCACCACCACCACCAGCAGTGCGCCCTCGGTGAGGTTCCTGGCCACGGTCTTGATGGTGGAATTGACCAGCACGCTGCGGTCCAGCACCGGTGCCGCCACGATGTCGGCCGGCAGCGATTTGTTCACCTGTTCCAGGCGCGCCGCAGCTGCCTGCGCCACGGTGCGGCTGTTGCCACCGGCGATCATCAGCGCGGTACCCAGCACGGCTTCATGGCCATTGCGGCTGGCCGCACCCAGGCGCGGCGCGCGGCTCAGGTCGACGTCGGCCACATCGGCCACGCGCACCACCACGCCATTGCGGGTGGCCACCGGCGCCTGCGCCAGGTCGTCGGTGGTCAGCGCCAGGCCGTCGGCACGTACCACCAGGCCCTCGCCGGCACGCTGCACGAAACCGGCACCGGCCTGCACGTTGGAACGCTGCAGGGCAGTGACCAGGTCGGCCAGGCCGAGGCCGTGCGCGGCCAGCTTGGCACTGTCCGGATGCACGCCGTATTCCTTGACGTAGCCACCGACCGTATCGACGCCGGCCAGCCCCGGACTGGAACGCATCTGCGGCGCGATGATCCAGTCCTGCACGGTGCGCAGGTAGGTCGCGCGTTCCTCCGGCGTGCGCAGCAGGTTGCCTTCCGGTGTGCGGTAGACCTCACCGGCCTGCCAGCCGGCTTCACCGGGCTTGGCCAGCTTGGCTGGGTCGAACGTGGTGAAGTCCACCGTCCACATCAGCACTTCACCGAGGCCGGTGGTGACCGGCGACAGCATCGGTGATGCACCATCGGGCAGGGCTTCCGACGCTTCGCGCATGCGCTCGGCTACCTGCTGGCGGGCGAAGTAGATGTCCGTGGCATCGGTGAAGATCGCGGTGACCTGCGAGAAGCCATTGCGCGACAGCGAACGCGTGGTGGTCAGGCCGGGAATGCCGGCCAGCGCGGTTTCCAGCGGATAGGTCACCTGCCGCTCGATCTGCTCCGGGGTCAGTGCTGGCGCCACCGTGTTGATCTGTACCTGGCGATTGGTGATGTCCGGCACCGCGTCGATCGGCAGCTTGCCGAGCTGGAACAGGCCCACGGCGGCGATCAGTGCGGCCATGAACACCACCAGCCAGCGGTGGCGCACCGCTGTTTCAATGATCAGCTTGAACATGGTCGCCTCCTCAGTGGCCGTGCTCGGCTTCGCCCTTGGCCAGTTCGGCCTTGAGCAGGAAGGCGTTGGCACCGACGATGCGCTCGTTGCCGGTCAGCCCACCGAGGATCTCGATGCGGTCGCCGGCGCGACGCCCGGCCAGTACCGGCTGTGCCTTGAAGCCGCCTTCGACGGCAATGAACACAGCGCTGCTGCCATCGACGTTCTGCACCGCATCGGCGGGCACGCTGAGCGAGCCGTCCTGGCCTTCGGTGACCACCACCGCCGATACCGGCGAACCGGCCGGCGGCAACGCGGCATTCACCGGCGCGGCACGGATCACCGCGACGCCGCCCTGCTGGCGCACATCGGCGGCCGAGCCGGTGACGGTGGCGGTGAAGCTGCCACCCGGCACACTCACTTCCAGCTTCATGCCCGGCGTGACCTGCGCGGCCAGCGCCGGCGGTGCGGTGAACACCAGCTCGTTCATCGCCGGATCGGCGACGTCGGCTACCGCACTGCCGGCGGCGACCACACCGCCTGGAGTGACCTGCACGTTGCCGACGATGCCGGCCACCGGGCTGGTGATGCGCACGCGGCCACTGGCATCGGGCGCACCGTTGGCGGCGGCCTGCGCTTGCGCGGCGGCGGCCTGGGCCTGTGCCGCGAGCGAGCGTGCGCGCGAGGCTTCCATTTCCTGGCGGGCGACCACGCCCTGGTCGACCAGCGCCTTGTCGCGGCCATAGGCCAGGCGCGCAGCCTCGGCTTCGGCCGAGGCGGCCAGCGCATTGGCACGGAACACCGCCGCTTCGCCACTGACCACGATGGCCAGGGCCTGGTTCTGCTTCACTGCGGTGCCCGGTGCGACCAGCACGCGTTCGACGCGGCCGGTCACGGTCGACGCCACCGAGGCACGTGCGCCCACCGACGGCTCGACGCGGCCGGACAGGCGCGTCGAGCCACCGCCACCGCGGCCGATGGCGACCACCTCGATACCGGACGCCTTGATCTGCTCCGGGGTCAGCGGCACCACGCCTTCATCGGCGTCAGCCGGCGCCTTGGCGGCTTCCGCCTTGGCTTCCTTGCTGTCGGTCGCGTGGCCATGGCCATCGTCGGTGCCCGCCTTGGCCGCGGCGGGGTCTTCATTTGCAGGTGTCTGCGCATTGCCTGCGCAGCCGGCCAGCAGCACGGTCAGCAGCACGCCGCCGATCAGCGGGAAGGTACGGGAGAGAGTCATGGGGCCTCCACAAAAGGTGCGCGCCCTTCAAGGCGGGCAAGATCGATTTCCGCGCCGACGCGCGACAGGCGCGCATCCACGGCGGCGCCGCGGGCGGCGATGAGGGCGCTGCGCGTGCTGCGCAGTTCCAGCTGCGAGATGCGTCCGGCGTCGAAGCCGATGCGTGCAAGGCGGTAGGCCTCTTCGGCGGCGACCACGCTTTCATCGGCGGCACGGGTGCGGCTGCCGGCCGCCTTCAGCCCGGCCACGGCGGACAGGCGTGCGGCCTCGCTGTCGCGGCGCTGCTGGTCCAGGCGTGCCTCGGCCGCGCGCTGGTCGGCATTGGCGGCGCGGATGCCACCGCGGTTACGGTCGAACAGCGGGATGCTGAGGCTGAGCCCGAGGTTGTAGGCACGCTCGCCGCCTTCGCGGAAGCGGGTCTGTGCGGCGGTGACGCTGAGGTCGGGCAGGGCGCGCTTGCGCTCCACGTCGACCAGCTTGCCCGCCGCATCGGCTTCGGCTTCGGCAATGCGCACTGCCAGTGCGGTATCGGTGGCACCGCGCGGCAGCGGCGGTGCGCGGTCGAGCAGGCTGTTGTCGATCGACTGCACCGGCGCATCCAGCAGCGCGGTGCCGGCCAGGCGGGCCAGCGCGGCATCGCGGAACGCCTGTGCTTCATCCAGCGACGCCATGGCATTGGCTACTTCGCTCTGCGCTTGCACCGCGCGCAGCTGTGGTTCGCGGCCCTGCTTGACCATGGCGTTGACGGCGTTGGCGTCATCGCGGGTCAGTGACAGTGCTTCCTCGGCCAGGGTGTAGCGGCGCAGTGCACTTTCCGCCTGTGCATAGACCACCGCCAGCTGGCTGGCCACGTCGCTGCGACTCTGCGCGCCACGCAGGTTGGCCGCCTGGGCCTCGGCACGGGCGGCACGAACGCGCGCGCCACGCTGGCCCCAGACCTCCAGCGGCTGGGACAGGGTGAGTACGGTGTCGGCCTTGCCCATGCCGCGGTAGGTGCCGGAGCCCCAGGCGTTTTCGGCCGACCAGGAAAGGGAGGGATTGGGTAGCGCACGGGCCTGGTCGGCGCGCGCATCGGCGGCCTCGGCCAGTGCCGTGCCCACACGAGTGCCGGGCAGCTGGTCCAGGCGTTCAAGCAGGGTGTCGTAGGAGGGGGCGGCTTGCGCCATCACCGATGCCGCCGGGGCCAGGCCCAGCAACACGGCGACGACCAGCCCGGCCGCACGCGGCGACCGAGGTGTCAGGATCGACATAGGGGGATTCCGGTTGTGAGTGAAACGGGAGCCCGCAATCGCGGGACGCGCTCAACTCACGCCCGGGGTGGACGCGTCAATTCATCCTGGGCGACCGCATAGGTCGCCGCATCGCCCGCACTCATCCAGCGCGCCGGCAGTGGCGCCCCGAAGGCGGCGATCGTGTGCGCCGGCAGGCTCAGGTTGGAGTGGTGGCAGTGGTTGTGGCCACAGGCACCGACATGCTTGCCGTCGGTATCGCCATCGGCATCCGGTGCGGATTCCACATGCACCGTGCTGGCGTGCGGTTCCACCGTGCACGCCAGGGCATCGGCCACCGGCACGACCACGAATGCCGCCATCAGCAGCATCAGCAGGGTCGAACGGAGGTGGCGGGTGATCCAGCGCATGAAGGGGAGGCTAGCAAGCGGTTTTCGCCGGATACAATATCAATGGCCGCTTCGGGAATACGTCGGAATCTCCCGTTCAGGTGGGCGGCCTGGGGCCTTCTGCCCTGGCGGGTGCAGACCTTGGCCGGCACGCTTTTCGGCCCGTGGGGTCGGACACCGGGCTGCGCGTCTGTAGAGCCGAGCCTACGCTCGGCTGCTTTCGCACGACCAGCTGAGCATGGGATCGGTCACGGCAGCTTCGCGATCACCTTGATCTCGAACTGGAACCCATACAGCCAGGTCACGCCGATACCGGTCAGGGTCGGGTGCGGCGCCTCGCCCCAGTACTCGGGCACGATCGCCCAGGCCTTCTCGAAGTTGGTTTCCGGATCGACCAGGAACACGGTCACGTCGATCACGTCATCGAACGTGCAGCCCGCAGCAGCCAACACCGCATTGAGATTCTCGAAGGCGCGGCGCACCTGCGTCTCGAAGTCCGGCTCGGGCGAACCGTCCTCGCGGCTGCCGACCTGGCCGGAAACGAACAGGAAGCCATCGGACCGGATCGCCGGAGAGTAGCGGTTGCGCTCGTACAGGGCCTGGCGCCCGGCGGGGAAAACGACATCACGCTGTGACATGGGGAAGATCCCGTGGGAGAGAACGCCATCCTCCTCGCGAGCGCTGTCTGGATAAACCGCGATGATCGGCCTAGATTGATTGCCAATCCCAAATAATCACGGCCGGCCATGGACCGTTTCGAGGCGATGCGGGCCTTTGCCCGGGTAGTGGAAACCGGCAGCTTCACCCGCGCCGCGCACACCCTGCAGATCAGCCGCACCACGGTTACCCAGCTGGTGCAGCAGCTGGAGGCGCACCTAAGGCTGCGCCTGCTCAACCGCACCACCCGGCGGGTCAGCGTCACCGCCGACGGCGCGGCCTATTACCCGCGCATCGCCCGCCTGCTGGCCGAACTGGACGAGGTCGAAGGCGGGCTGGGCGACGCGGCCGCCCAGCCGCGTGGCCGCCTGCGCGTGGATGTGCCAGGGCCCTACGCGCGGCTGCGGCTGGTACCGGCGCTGCCGGATTTTCAGGCGCGCTACCCGGAGATCCAGCTCGACGTCGGCGTGAGTGATCGCGAGGTCGATGTCATCGCCGACAACGTCGACTGCGTGATCCGTGGCGGCACACCATCCGACCCGGCGCTGGTGGCGCGGCCGCTGGCGGCGTTGCCAATCGGCTTCCATGCCAGCCCGGGCTATGTGCAGCGTTTCGGTATGCCGGCCGACCCGCGCGCGCTGGAGGGGTCGGACCACCACATGGTCGGTTTCCTCAGCCCGCGCAGTGGCCGTGCCCGCGTGTTCACTGCACAGCGCGGCGATGAGCGCATCGAGGTGCAGGGCCGCTACACGGTCGGCTTCGACGACGGCAACGCCTATCTGGCGGCGGCGCTGGCAGGTCTCGGCGTGGTCGCGCTGCCCAGCTACATGGCCGAATCGCATGTCGCACGTGGCGAACTGCTGCCGGTACTGGAGGACTGGCAGCTGCCGCCGATGCCGATGCATGTGATGTTCCCGCCCAATCGGCACATGAGCCAGCGGCTGCGGGTGTTCATCGATTGGGTGGTGGAAGCGTCGGGTTGATCGCGCGCGCCTGTAGAGCCGAGCCCACGCTCGGCTGCGTCTGGCACCAGCGCCCAAGGCCCGCGCTTAGCGCGTGAGCCGAGCACGGGCTCGGCTCTCCAGTGGGACCTTCCTGCTGCAGACATGCGAAAATCATCGCGGCACGCAACAGGAACCATCGCCACGCATGAATCGCATCGTCGCACTGGACACCGAAACCACCGGCATCTCCCACCGCCTGGGTCATCGCGTGATCGAGATCGGTGCCGTCGAACTGATCGAAGGCCAGCTCACCGGGCGCCAGTTCCACACCTACCTGCAACCGCAGCGCAGGGTCGATTGGGGCGCGCAGCGCGTGCACGGCATCAGCGATGCAATGCTGGTGGGAAAGCCGCTGTTCTCCAGCAAGGCCGCCGAACTGCTGGACTTCCTGCGCGGCAGCGAGATGGTCGCGCACAACGCCACCTTCGATGTGGGTTTCCTCGACAACGAGCTGCGCCTGGCCGGCATTCCCGCCACGCTGGCCCAGCACTGCCGCATCACCTGCAGCCTGAAGCTGGCGCGCGGGCGCTGGCCCGGGCAGGGAAACAAGCTGGACGATGTGCTGCAGCGCCTGCGCATTCCCGGCAATCGCGGCCTGCACGGCGCGCTGAAGGATGCCCATCTGCTGGCCCAGGTGATCCCGCATCTGCGTTGATGGCCGCGCGGGGTTACGCAGGCTGCAGCCAGCGCTCGATCATCGCCACGCCCGTGGCCACGCCATCCTCGCTCGCCATTGCTACGCCCAGTGCAACCGCACGCGCACGCGTCGCGCCGTCCTCGGCGAACCTGATGGCCGCCGCCAGGACTCCCGCATCCAACCGCTTGGGTGACAACGGCGCAGTCGCCACCCCTAGCGTCTGCAGGCGCCGCGCCCAGAAGAACTGATCGGCGGCGAACGGCATCACCAGCGAGGGAATGCCGGCGCGGCAGGCCGAATGCGTGGTGCCGCTGCCGCCATGGTGGATGGCCAGCGCGCAGCGTGGCAACAGTGCTTCATGCGGGGTCGGGCCGACCACGAACACGTTCGCTGGCAAAGCACCCGACGGTAGTCCGGCCCAGCCCGGAAACAGCAGCACGCGGCGTGGCGCCAACGCCTGCAGCAGGGCCGACAGCACGCGCTCGCGGTCGAAGCCGGTCATGCTGCCGAAGCCGAGATAGACCGGCTCGGGCCCGGCATCGAGGAAAGCCTGCAGGTCGGCGGGCGGCGACCAAGGTTGTTCCGGCATCCGCCATTGCCCGCACACCACATGATCGGTCGGCCAGTCGGCAGGCGGCGGCAGCAGCTGCGGGGAAATGCCGTACAGCATCGGCAGGCCGGTCCACAGCGTGCGGCGCGGCGGTTGCCCCAGTGCGGCGCGCGCGGCGTTGATCGGCCCGCGGAAGGTGCGCCACACCGCCTGGTTGACCAGCCCGTAACTGGCCCGGCGCAGGACGCCCGGCAGCGGCATCGGCGGCAGAAAGGGCGATGCGAAGTCGCGCGTCGGCGTCAGCGGAATCATGCCGGTGCCGATGCCCGGCAGGCCGTGCCGCTCAGCCACGCTGAGGCCGACAAGCGCGGCCAGGCCGCCGGTCAGCACGGCATCGCAGCCGGCGGCGGCCGCATCGGCCTGCGTCATCCAGGTCGGCACGTGGCGACCGGCCATCCGCGCCAGGCCGCGCGACGCGGCGGCCAGGTTGTTGCCGCGTGCCACAAGGGCCACCACTTCGTCGTGGATGTCGCCTTCCAGCGCCGCGTGCGGCACCCCCAGCGCGCGCGCGCTGCCCAACGTTCCCTGTTCGGCCAGCAGCAGCACCTCGTGGCCGGCCTGGCGCAGCCCATGGCACAGCATCACCAGCGGCCGGGTGTCGCCTTCGGTTCCATAGGTCAGGGCCAGCAGTCGCATCGGGGGGCGCCGCCACGGAAGGGGCCGTCAGTATGGCCAGCCCTGCCATGAACGAGGCGTGCCACGTTCAGTCGCCTCGCCTGTGGGTAACTTGCGCAAGTGCTTGAACCCGTGCATAATGCGCGGCTCGCTGTGTCCGGTTTTCTACCGGGCGGCGCCCCCGGGAGCACGTCCCCGGCCGCCCAACGCCAGCGTAACCCTTTGATTCTCTTGACGTGTGGTGGGCAACCATCGAGGCCGCCGTCTCCCGGGCTACGGGCTGACAACTACTACTATCGAGGTGCGCAATGTCCCGCGTATGCCAGGTTTCCGGCAAGCGAGTGCAGACGGGTAACAACGTCTCGCACGCCAACAACAAGACCCGTCGTCGTTTCCTGCCGAATCTGCACGAGCGCCGTTTCTGGGTGGCCAGCGAGAACCGCTGGGTCAAGCTTCGTGTTTCCGCGCATGCACTGCGCACCATCGACAAGAACGGCATTGATTCCGTTCTGGCTGAGCTGCGTGCGCGCGGCGAAAAGGTCTGAGGAGTAAAGCATCATGGCAGGCAAGCGCGATAAGGTCCGTATGATTTCCTCGGCCGGTACCGGCCACTTCTACACGACCGACAAGAACAAGAAGAACACCCCGGGGAAGATGGAATTCCTGAAGTACGATCCGGTCGTGCGCAAGCACGTCCTGTACAAGGAAGGCAAGATCAAGTAATCCGCAAGGATTGCTGATCCCCGCGAAGAAACCCGCCCTTGTGGCGGGTTTTTTCATGCCCGGTATCCACGCCCGGTGTTCCCATGGTGGGTGCCGACCGTTGGTCGGCACGCTGTTCCCATACCCGGCGGCCGCCAACCTTGGCCGGCGCACTGTCCCCGCGCCTGGTAGGTGTCGACCTTGGTCAACACGCTGGTTCAAAGCAGTCGAGCGCGGCTCGACTCTACACACCCTGCTGGGCAGAATGGCCCATCACCTCCCGACGGGCGACGCGATGCTGTTCGAGTGGCTGCTGGGTTCGTATCTGCTGCTGATCGACTGGCTGATCCGGCTGGTCGCGCTGTGCTGGATTCCCACCCGCACCACGCCGGGTGCGGCGCGCAGCTGGCTGCTGCTGGTCGGCTTCGTGCCGCTGCTGGGCCTGCCGCTGTATCTGCTGTTTGGCCACCCGTGGCTGTCACGCGAACGCATCCGCCGCCAGGCCGAGGCCTCGCAGGTCATCCGCGAGGAACAGGCGCTGCAGCACCGCCTGCGCTGGACCCCGCAGCCGGATACCGCAAGCGCCGAGATCGTGCCGCTGGTGCAGCGCCAGGGCGATTTCATGCCGGTGCACGGCAACGCCGTCGATCTGCTGACCGACTACGACGAATCGCTGCACACGCTGATCGCCGACATCGACCAGGCCGAAGACCGGGTGCACCTGCTGTACTACCTGATGTTCGACGACGCGGTGGGCGAGGCTATCGTCGAGGCACTGCAGCGTGCGGCTGCACGGGGCGTGCAGTGCCGTGTGCTGCTCGACGCGGTGGGTGCCAAGCGTGGCCTGCGCGCCTATCGCAAACGCCTGGAAGCTCGCGATATCGAAGTGCGTGCGATGCTGCCCGGTGGCCTGCGCTGGCGCCGCAGCGGCCGCATGGACCTGCGCAACCACCGCAAGATCGCGGTGATCGACAACGAAGTGGCCTATGTCGGTTCGCAGAATCTGGCCGGCCCGCAGTTCGTGCCTGGCCACCCGAACCGCGAGCTGGTGGCGCGCGTGCGCGGCCCGGCGGTCGCGCATCTGGAAGCGGTGTTCGCCAGCGACTGGTACATGGAAACCGGCCAGCGCCTGGATGTGATCACCGATGTTCCCGAATGCGGCGACGACATCGCCACCCAGCTGCTGCCCAGCGGCCCGGCCTACCCGTACAGCAACGCGCGCGATGCGGTTGCGGCGCTGATTCATCTGGCGCGGCGCCGGCTGGTGATGGTGACCCCGTATTTCGTGCCCGACGAGGCCACGTTGAGCGCGCTGCGTATCGCCGCATTGTCCGGCGTGCAGGTGCAGCTGATCCTGTCGGCCAGCAACAACCAGCGGCTGACCTCGTGGGCGCAGGAGGCCTACTACGACGAGCTGCTGCGCTGTGGCGTGCGCATCGCGCTGTACGAACCGCAGTTCCTGCACGCCAAGCACATGAGCGTGGACGAGGACATCGCCGTACTCGGCTCGATCAACATGGATATCCGTTCGTTCGCGCTGAATGCCGAGATCGGCCTGATCTGCTACGACCACGCGCTGGTGAAGCAGTTGTGCGGGATCGAGGACGGCTACCTGCGTGAATCGCGGCAGCTGGATCTGCAGCAATGGCGCAAGCGTCCTGCCTGGCGGCGCAGCCGCGAGGGCATCGCACGCTTGGCCGATGCGTTGATGTAAGGCAATGCCGGCCGCCCATTCCGGCAATCCGGCCTGTCATCGCCGATGGCCTACAATCGGCACATGACTGATTCACCGCGTAATGGCGAACTGGACCTGGCGATCATCGGTGGTGGTGCAGCCGGGGTACTGGTGGCGATCCAGGTACTGCGCCAGGCCCACGCGCCGCTGGCGCTGGCCATCTTCGAACCCGCCTCGCAGCTGGCCCAGGGTATCGCCTATGCCACGCCATGGCCGGAGCACCTGCTGAACGTACCGGCGGCAAAGATGAGTGCGTTTGCCGACCAGCCCGGCGATTTCCTCGACTATCTGGTGGCCGCCAACGCCTACCCGGGCGAGGCGCGCGAGGTGCTGGGCGAGCGTTACGTGTGTCGCCATTACTTTGCTGCCTACCTGCAGCAGCGCCTGCAGGAGGCCGTGGCCGCCAGCCCCGCACAGCTGCAGGTGATCGCGCAGCCGGTACTGGGCCTGCAGCCGGATGACCATGGCTACCAGCTGACACTCGGCGATGGCAGCACGCTGCATGCTGCGCAGGCGGTGCTGGCCACCGGCAACAGCATGCGCCCGTTGCCCGTGGCCGGTGCCGACGCGCTGCCTGCCGATGATGTGATCGAGGCCTGGGACTACGACGGTGTGCGTACCCTGGCCGGCGAACAGGCCGTGGCCATTGTCGGCTCCGGCCTGAGCATGGCCGACACCGTGCTGGCGCTGGTTGCTGCCGGTCACACCGGCCCGCTGCATGTGATCTCGCGTCACGGCCTGCTGCCGCTGCCGCACGCACACGGCGGCCTGCCCACGTTCGATCCGGCGATGCTGCTGCCGATGAACCTGCGCCAGCGCCTGCGCGCGCTACGTGGGTTCGCGCGTCAGGCGCAGGCCGACGGCTTGCCATGGCAGAGCGTGATGGACCGTATCCGTCCGCACGGGCAGGCGCTGTGGTGCAGCCTCGATGAGGCCGACCAGCGTCGTTTCCTGCGCCATGTGGTGCGCTACTGGGACGTGCATCGCCACCGCATCGCCGAAGAGGTGGACGCGCAGCTGCAGGCCCTGCAGGACAGCGGCCAACTGCGTATCCACCGGTCGCGCCTGCAGCGCGTCTGGCGCGACGGCGATGCGCTGCAGTTGTCGGGCCGCGATGCCTCCGGCAATGAACAGCAGTGGACGATCAGCGGTGTGATCAACGCCACCGGCGTCGAAACCCGCGCCAGTGCGCTGCGCAATCCGTTGCTGCAGCAGCTGCAGGCCGATGGGCTGGCCCGCCCCGGCCCGCATGGGCTGGGCCTGGACAGCACGGTGCCGGGCGGCCGCCTGCGCGCCGCCGGTGGCCAGCCACAGGCGCGGCTGGGCGTGCTCGGCAGCCTGCGCATCGGCAGCCTGTGGGAAAGCCTGGCGGTGCCTGAACTGCGTCAGCAGGCGCAGGCGCTCGCCACCGAAGTGATCGCAGGAGCCGCGACGGCGATGCCGTAAAATGGGGGCATGGATGTCTCCCACCTGCTTGATGGCCTGAACCCGGCCCAGCGCGAAGCCGTCTCCGCTCCTCCCGGCCACCACCTGGTGCTGGCCGGTGCCGGTTCCGGCAAGACCCGCGTACTCACCCACCGCATCGCCTGGCTGCATGAAGTCAATGGCGTGCCGACCCACGGCATTTTCGCGGTGACTTTCACCAACAAGGCGGCCGGCGAGATGCGCCACCGCATCGACGCCCAGCTGCCCCATGGCAGCCGCGGCATGTGGATCGGCACCTTCCACGGCCTGGCCAACCGCCTGCTGCGCCTGCACTGGCAGGACGCGAAGCTGCCTGAAGGCTTCCAGGTGATGGATTCGGACGACCAGCTGCGGCTGGTCAAGCGCGTGGTGCAGGCGCTGGAACTGGACGACGGCAAGTACCCGGCCAAGCAGATCGCGTGGTGGATCAACGCGCAGAAGGATGAGGGCCGCCGCCCGCAGCACATCCAGCCCGAGCCGCACGACGCGTGGCTGGAAACCATGCGCCAGGCCTACATCGAGTACCAGGCGCGCTGCGACCGCGCCGGCCTGGTCGACTTCGCCGAGCTGCTGCTGCGCGCGCACGAACTGCTGCGCGACAACCCGGCGCTGCTGTCGCATTACCGCGCCCGCTTCCGCGAGATCCTGGTGGACGAGTTCCAGGACACCAACGCCATCCAGTACGCCTTCGTGCGCGTGCTGGCCGGCGATTCCGGCCACGTGTTCGTGGTCGGCGACGATGACCAGGCCATCTATGGCTGGCGCGGTGCCAAGGTCGAGAACGTGCAGGGCTTCCTGCGCGACTTCCCGGGTGCGCAGACCATCCGCCTGGAGCAGAACTACCGCTCCACCGCCAACATCCTCGGTGCCGCCAACGCGGTGATCGCGCACAATCCCGACCGCATCGGCAAGCAGCTGTGGACCGACAGCGGCGACGGCGAGCCGATCGATCTGTACGCGGCGTACAACGAGATGGACGAGGCGCGCTACATCGTTGAGCGTGCCCGCCAATGGGTGCGCGACGGTGGCAGTTACACCGAAGTGGCCGTGCTCTACCGCAGCAACGCGCAGTCGCGCGCGCTGGAAGAAGCGCTGCTGAGCGAACAGGTGCCGTACCGGGTGTATGGCGGCATGCGCTTCTTCGAGCGTGCCGAAATCAAGGATGCGCTGGCTTACCTGCGCCTGCTGTCCAACCGCAACGATGACGCCGCCTTCGAGCGCGCGGTCAACACGCCCACCCGGGGCATCGGCGACCGCACGCTCGACGAAGTGCGCCGCGAGGCGCGCGCACAGGGCATCTCGTTGTGGGAAGCGACCATGCTGGTCACCCAGGGCAACGCGCTGGCCGCACGCGCGCGCAATGCGCTGGCTGGCTTCCTGGGGCTGGTCAACGAGCTGCAGGCCCAGACCGTGCACATGACCCTGGCCGAGCGCGTGGACCACGTGCTGACCCGCTCGCAGCTGCGCGAGCACTGGAGCAAGGAAAGCCGCAACGCGCTGGATTCGGAATCGCGTACCGACAACCTCGACGAACTGGTCTCGGTGGCGTCGCGCTTCGTGCGCCGCGCCGACGACATCGAGGAAGTGGGCGAGGACATGGACGAGCTGGTCGCGTTCCTGGCCTATGCCGCGCTGGAGGCCGGTGAAGGCCAGGCGCAGGCCGGCGAGGACGGTGTGCAGTTGATGACCCTGCATTCGGCCAAGGGCCTGGAATTCCCGCTGGTGTTCCTGGCGGGCATGGAAGACGGCCTGTTCCCCAGCGCACGTTCGCTGGAAGAAAGCGGGCGGCTGGAGGAAGAGCGCCGCCTGGCCTACGTCGGCATCACCCGCGCGCGCCAGAAGCTGGTGCTGAGCTATGCCGAATCGCGTCGCATCCACGGCCAGGACAACTACAGCCTGCCCTCGCGCTTCCTGCGCGAGATTCCGCGCGAGCTGCTGCATGAAGTGCGCCCGAAGGTGCAGGTCTCGCGGCCGGCCTCGATGGGCGCCAGCCGGGTGATAGGCCATGCCTCGATCGAAGCACCGCCGATCAAGCTCGGCGCGCTGGTCACCCATCCCAAGTTCGGCGAAGGCATGGTGACCGACTACGAAGGCAGCGGCGCCCACGCCCGCGTGCAGGTCGAGTTCGCCGACGCCGGCAGCAAGTGGCTGGTGATGGCCTACGCCAACCTGACGGTGATCTGATCACCGTCGGGGGGGCAGGAATTCCTGTAGAGCCGAGCCATGCTCGGCTGCTTTTGGCGGAGAAAACCAGCCGAGCATCGCTCGGCTCTACCAAGGTGAGTACGCATGACCCGCAACGTGCTCTTCCTCTGCAGCCAGAACCGCCTGCGCAGCCCGACGGCCGAGCAGGTATTCGCCGATTGGCCGGGCATCGAGACCGCCTCGGCCGGGCTGCTGGCCGACGCCGAGGAAGTGCTCAGCCCCGAGCTGCTGCAGTGGGCCGACCTGGTGTTCGTGATGGAACGCGCCCACCGCAACCGGCTGTCCAGCCGCTACAAGGCATGGCTGAACGGCAAGCGGGTGATCTGCCTGGATATCCCGGATGACTACGAGTACATGGCCCCGGTGCTGGTGGAGTTGCTGAAGCGCAAGGTGACGCCGTTCCTGCGCTGACGGGCTGTTGTAGAGCCGAGCCCATGCTCGGCTGCTTCTGGCGCGAAAAGCAGCCGAGCATGGGCCTGGCTCTACAATAGGCGGCACTTCTTCCAGGAACGCCCCCATGACCGAACCCACGCTGCACGTCACCGTGAAGTTGAACGCCCGGCTGCAGCCCGAGCATCGCCACGAGCTGTTCGAGGATCCGCTCGACGCGCTGCTGCAGGCGGCCCAGGTGGGCGAGCTCACCGGCGGCGGCACCGCGATGTCGGATCTGGGTGAGGTCGAATACGGCGACATCGAAGTGGCACTGGTCGGTGCGGATGGCGTGCCGAAGCTGATCGACCTGCTGGAACAGCTGGGCGCGCCGAAGGGTTCGCAGCTGCAGGGGGCTGGCGAGGCTGATCGCAGCTTCGGCGTGACCGAGGGCCTGGGCATCTACCTGGATGGCCTGAACCTGCCGGACGAAGTCTACGAACAGTGCGATTCCAACCACGTATTCGAACAACTGTCGGAGAACATCGACGGCCTGGGCGAGATCTGCAGCTGGTGGCAGGGCCCGACCGAAACCGCGCTGTACATGTATGGCGAATCGTTCGAGGCGATGCGTGATGCGATTGCCGAATTCGTGGCCAGCTATCCGCTGTGCCAGAACGCACGCGTGGTGCAGATCGCCTGAGGGCGGGCCTGATGTAGAGCCGGGCCAATGCTCGGCTGCTTCATCCGCAGCCGGGCATGGGCCCGGCTCTACAGAAGCAGGTTACTTGCCCGCTGCCTGAAGGGCGTTGTCGCGCAGCGCCATGTCCTTGCCGATCTGGTAGCCGCCGAACAGCACCGCCAAGGCGATGATCGCGGCGACCATGATGGATTTCTGGGAACTCCAGACGGGCGGCTTGTTGTCCTGCATGTCGGTCGTCCTTGGGCGCGGCAGTGCGCCGCCCGCCGAGCATGCGCCGCCCGACCGGTGCGTGCAAGCGGACGGTGCGCACACGCCGCTGCGCGGCGCCGGATTGATCCTGCTCAAGGCGCAGCCTGCACATCCGGTGTGTAATGGTGTCGTTCCCATCTGGCAGATCGCCACGGAGCCCCACCATGTACAAGCGCATCCTGATTGCCACCGACGGGTCCGAGCTGGCCGACAAGGGCCTGGCCAAGGGCCTGGAGCTGGCCAAGGACCTCAATGCCGAGGTCGATATCGTGACTGTGTCCGAGCCGTGGGCCGTCGGCATGTACGACGCCATGGGCTGGAGCGTGGGCTACATGAACAGCCCGGAGTACAAGGCCGACCGCGAGGAAGGCGCGCAGAAGGTGCTGCAGCCGGCGCTGGCCAAGGCCGCCGAGCAGGGCATTACCGCCAACCCGGTGCATGTGCTGGACCGCTACGCGGCCGACGGCATCATCGAGACGGCGGGCGAGCGCAACAGTGATTTGATCGTGATGACCTCGCATGGCCGCCGTGGCGTGACCCGCGTGCTGCTGGGCAGCCAGACTGCCGAGGTGCTGGCACGCAGCACGTTGCCGGTGCTGGTCATCCGCTGATTCAAGCGTTCCCGGGGAGGGGACCCGACGCCGGCCGCAGGATGCGCGCCGGCGTTGTTTTTTGTGGGGGGCCGGGGGTGAATCCACGCATGGCGTGGATCCACTGGATCGCAGGGATCCGACCCCGGTCAGATCACCAGCTGTACAGCTTCCAGTACACCGGCGACACGCCATCCTTGTCGTTGTCGAAACGGCCGTCGCCGTTCTTGTCGTACATGTAGAACGGGGCACCGCGCGACGGGGTCACCTTGACCATGCGCAGCTGGCCGGACACGCGGTATTCCTCGATGACATCGCCGTTGTCCATGGTGCGCTTGGATACATCCGCGCCCTTGACGTCCACCGGGGGAGCGCCCGCACCACCCATGCTGGCGCAGCCAGCGAGCAGGAGCAGGGAAGCCAGCATCAGGGTCTTCATCGGCGGGGGCCTTTGCCTGGAAAGAGCCTTGATTATGCCCCATCGCCGGGCGCCTGCCGTGTCGCCGCGATGCAGGCACGGGCGCGTAGAATCGACCCATGAGCAGATTAGTCCTGATCGACGGGTCCAGTTACCTGTACCGCGCGTTCCACGCGCTGCCGCCCCTGTCCAATGCACAGGGTGAACCCACCGGCGCGCTGTTCGGCGTGGTCAACATGCTGCGCTCGACGCTGAAGGAACGCCCGGCTTACGTGGCGTTCGTGGTCGATGCGCCCGGCAAGACCTTCCGCGATGACCTCTACGACCAGTACAAGGCCAACCGCCCGCCGATGCCCGATGAGCTGCGCAGCCAGGTCGAGCCGATGTGCCGCATCGTCGAAGCGCTGGGCATCAGCATCCTGCGCATTCCCGGCGTGGAAGCCGACGATGTGATCGGCACGCTGGCCCTGCAGGGCGTGGCGCAGGACCTGAAGGTGACCATCTCCACCGGCGACAAGGACTTTGCCCAGCTGGTGCGCCCGGGCATCGAGCTGGTCAACACCATGACCGGCAGCCGCATGGATTCGGACGCGGCGGTGATGGAGAAGTTCGGCGTGCGCGCCGACCAGATCATCGACCTGCTGGCGCTGATGGGCGATACCGTCGACAACGTGCCGGGCGTAGAGAAGTGCGGGCCGAAGACCGCCGCCAAGTGGCTGGCCGAGTATCAGCACCTGGATGGGGTGATGGCGGCCGCGCCGACCATGAAGGGCAAGATCGGCGAGAACCTGCGGGCGGCGCTGGAGCGGCTGCCGCTGAACCGCGAGCTGGTGACCATCCGCACCGACGTGGAGCTGGACGCCAGCCCGACCATGCTGGCCCTGCGCGAGCAGGACGTGCCGGAGTTGACCGAGCTGTATGCGCGCTACGGCTTCACCCAGGCGCTGAAGGAGCTGGGTGCACCGCTGCCGGCGCCGACGGCCGCCAGCGAAGCAACGCCGAGCCTGCGCGGTACGGCAGCAGGCTTTGCCCGCGGCAGCGCCGAGGCACCGGCAGCGGGCACGCTGGATCCGGCGCTGGCCGCGCCAGGTGAATACGAGACCGTGCTGACCGCCGAGCAGCTGCAGGCCTGGGTCGAGCGCCTGCAGCAGGCGGACCTGATCAGCTTCGATACCGAAACCGATGCGCTGGACGCGATGCGTGCGCGCCTGGTCGGCGTCAGTCTGGCGGTCGAGCCGGGCAAGGCCGCCTACATTCCGGTCGGCCACGATTACCCGGGGGCGCCGGCCCAGCTGCCGATGCAGCAGGTGCTGGATGCGCTGCGCCCGATGCTGCAGGACCCGGCGAAGAAGAAGCTCGGCCAGCACGGCAAGTACGACCTGCACGTGCTGCGCCGTCACGGCGTGGACGTGCAGGGCTACCACGACGACACCATGCTCGAGAGCTTCGTGCTCAATTCCACCGCCACCCGCCACGACATGGATTCGCTGGCCCTGCGCTATCTGGGCTACAAAACCATCAAGTTCGAGGACGTGGCCGGCAAGGGCGCCAAGCAGATTCCGTTCTCGCAGGTGGGCATCGACGAAGCCAGCCGCTATGCGGCCGAGGACGCCGACATCACCTTGCGCCTGCACCGCGCGCTGCAGCCGCAGCTGCTGGCCGAACCGGCACTGGACAGCGTGTACCGCGACATCGAGATGCCGCTGGTGCCGGTGCTGACCAGCATCGAAGCCAACGGCGTGCGGGTCGACACCGACGAACTGCGCCGGCAGAGCCAGGACCTGTCCTCGCGCATGCTGGCGGCGCAGCAGAAGGCCACCGAACTGGCTGGGCGCAGCTTCAACCTGGATTCGCCCAAGCAGCTGCAGGCGGTGCTGTTCGACGAGCTGAAGCTGCCGGCGGTGGTGAAGACCCCGAAGGGCCAGCCCAGCACCAATGAAGAGGCACTGGAGGCGATTGCCGACCAGCACGAGCTGCCGCGTGTGATCCTGGAGTACCGCGGGCTGGCCAAGCTGCGCAGCACCTATACCGACAAGCTGCCGGAGATGGTCAACCCGGACACCGGCCGCGTGCATACCAGCTACCACCAGTCCGGCGCCGCCACCGGCCGCCTGTCCTCGTCGGACCCCAACCTGCAGAACATCCCGATCCGCACCGAAGATGGCCGCCGCATCCGCCGCGCGTTCATCGCCCCGGAGGGCTTCCAGCTGCTGGCCGCCGACTACTCGCAGATCGAGCTGCGGATCATGGCGCACCTGTCCGAGGACCCGGGTCTGGTGCGTGCCTTCGAGCAGGGCGCCGACGTGCACCGTGCCACCGCCGCCGAGGTGTTCGGGCGTACGCTGGAAGAGGTGACCCCGAACGAGCGCCGCGCTGCCAAGGCGATCAACTTCGGCTTGATGTACGGCATGAGCGCCTTCGGCCTGGCCCGCAACCTGGGCATCGACCGCGGCCAGGCGCAGGACTACGTGGCGCTGTACTTCAGCCGCTACCCGGGCGTGCGTGACTTCATGGAGCGGATGCGCCAGCAGGCCCGCGACCAGGGCTATGTGGAGACCCTGTTCGGCCGCCGCCTGTACCTGAACGACATTCATGCACGTAACCAGGGCCTGCGCGCCGGTGCCGAGCGTGCTGCGATCAACGCGCCGATGCAGGGCACCGCCGCCGACATCATCAAGCGCGCGATGGTGGACGTGGACCGGTGGCTGCGCGACAGCGGGGCACCGGCACGGATGATCCTGCAGGTGCACGATGAACTGGTCTTCGAAACCGAAAGTAGTTTCGTTGAAGACTTACGTTTGCAGGTGGTGGAGCGCATGTCGCAAGCGGCCAAACTGCGCGTGCCGCTGGTGGTCGATACCGGCATCGGCAACAACTGGGACGAAGCACACTGAGGGTGTTTCAGGCCGAAAACGACGTGAATTCGTTCATTCGTCAGAGGTTTCTGACTCGATCATGAATGTTGCCCTGATCGAGGTTCATTAAATTGGGCCCCTTCACGAACCGTTAGTGTTCGGAGTGCTTCTATAACTCTCGACAGGCGCAACGCCTGTTGTGGATCTCTCCCATCCCCTGGAGCAGATCTCGGAACGGGGACTCCTCCCCAAGTGCCCGTTCCCCGGCCCCGTTGACCTCCCCCTGGTCAGCGGGGCTTTTTATTTGCGCCGTTGCCAGACGCCATGGCCTGCGCCACGCTGGGCCACCGCTCCGCAGGGGAAGACCATGCCCGACCTGTTCGCACTGGCAATGCCGTGGTGGGAGTTCATCCTGCGCGCGGTGGTGGTCTATGTCGTGGTGCTGGGCATGGTCCGGCTTGGCGGCAAGCGGGCTCTAGGGCAGATCACGCCGTTCGACGTGCTGTTGATCGTGCTGCTGGGCAATGCGGTGCAGAACGCGCTGCTGGGCACCGATACCTCGCTGGGCGGTGGCCTGCTGCTGGCCGCAACCCTGATCCTGCTCAACTATGGGGTAGGCTGGGTGAGTACCCGCAGCCGGCGGATCGAGCGCCTGGTTGAAGGAGAACCCGTGGTGATCGCGCGTGATGGGCGCCTGTTCGACGCCGTTCTGCGTCGCGAGCAGGTCACGCGTGCCGATTTCGAGGCCGCCATGCGCCAGCAGGGCGGCCTGGGCGTGAAGGATGTCGAGCTGGCCCTGCTGGAAATCAACGGGCATATCACCATCATTCCGAGGAAGAGCACCTGACCTTGTAGAGCCGAGCCCATGCTCGGCTGCCTTGCGTCCGGAGCCGAGCATGGGCTCGGCTCTACAGGTGCATGAGCCTCAGGGCGCGGCTTCGGCCTTCAGTGCCGGCCAGTTGCGGGTGGCGTCCACATCACAGGCCACGTGCGTGCCTTTGCCATCCTTCGCGCAGATCGCAGCCATGGCTTGCGGGATCTTCGGGTCTGCGGTGTGCGAATACACCGCTGCCAATGCCAGGCAGCCTTCGCGCACGCCCGCGCCGCACAGCGTCTCGAAGTAGGGCAGCGACGCGGCCCATTTTTCGGACTCGAACAGCGCTTCGCCGGCAACCTTGCAGCCCAGCAGCTTGCCATCGGTACAGCAGGCCTTGGCGCCGTCCTTGCGTGCCAGGGTCGGGCAATCCAGCGGCAGCGGGATCTCCACGAAGGCCACCGGTGGCTTGCAGCTGGCCCCGCCGGCAGAGGGTTTGCGCTGGTAGTAGGCGAAGCGGTTGCCGCTGTCGATTCCGATCAGGTTGCCGTTCTGCAGCGCCTGCAGCACAAAGTCGCTGCCGACGTCGCGGCGGATCAGGATGCGCCCGCCTTCCAGGCTGGCGCGCAGGCGCTGGCTGCGGCCCTCGACATCGACCACGCCGCCATCGAGGAAGTTCAGCTGCGAGAGCACGCTGTGCTCGGCTTCGTAGCGCCCGCAGGGCAGGGTGATGGCTGGCACCGGTGCCAGCGCCGTGGCCGGCACCGTGTCCAGCACCGCGAGACGTCTGGCGGTCTCGCACTCGGATGCCTCCGGGCGCTGTGCGCAGGCCAGCTGCACCGCGTCGCGGGACTGCAGCGTGCGCCCGGCACTCCACAGTACATCGGCTACCTTGCTGCAGAACGTCTCACCGTGCTGCTGCCGGCACAGCGCAGACAATTCATCGAGCTGCGCGGCCGGCAGCAGCGGCGCCATCGCGTGTTCCAGCCCGAACACCAGCTTGCCCATCTGCTCCCAGGTCACCACTGAGGCCATCGCCTCGCATCCTTCTGCGTCGAACGATGGGGAATCTTCCTTGCAGAGTTCAGGCATCGGTGGCTCTGCCCGCGTGGCCTTCGGGGCCGCGTCCTTGGCCTGCTGCTGGTAGGTTTCCAGCAACTGCACGCAGGCCGCGCCCACGCCTTCGGCGCACCAGGCGTGCAGCTTCGGCGGTGCGGCCTCGGGCAACGCCTCCAGGCAGTCCGAGGTATTCATCACGCAGCCGCCCTCGATCGGTTCCGGCATCGCCTTGCAGGCCGCGGAGCGCTGGCGGGTGAACTCGCCATAGGGAGTGACGATGTTGCGGTCGTCGTTCTCGAAGAACCAGTTTTCCAGGCGGCCGGTGCTCAGGTTGCCGGTGCCGAGCACGTCCTGCTCGCGGGCCACGCGCAGTTCTTCGGTGGCCTGGTAGGGACCGGACAGGTGGCCGTGACCCTCGCTCTCGAGGGTCAGCGTGGTGGTGCCGCTGCTGTTGGTGTAAGTACCACAGGCCATTGACTGCGCCGATGCCGGCAGCGCGGCTGAGGCCAGTGCAAGCAACAGCAGGGAGCGCCAGCCCGCAGCGCGGGGACGGAAGGAAACAGCGACAGACATTGGGGGATCATCCTTGAAGGAGGTACAGCAGGACCTGTCCGGTGCTGGACGCACTACAGGCGGGGAAGGCGCCACGCGTCAGGCGTGGCGCCGGAAGATCAGAGCCAGTCGCGCGGCACCAGGTAGTCGGCCAGGCGCGCCTCGGCGCTGCCGGCCTCCGGGCTGAAGCCGTATTCCCAGCGCACCCGCGGCGGCAGGCTCATCAGGATGCTCTCGCTGCGGCCACCGCTCTGCAGACCGAACAGCGTGCCGCGGTCATAGACCAGGTTGAATTCCACGTAGCGGCCACGGCGGTACAGCTGGAACTCGCGTTCGCGCTCGCCATGGGCGGTGTCCTTGCGCTGCTGCACGATCGGCAGGTAGGCGTCGAGGAAGCCATCGCCGACCGCGCGCAGGTAATCGAAATCGCGCTCGAAGTCGCCATGCAGGTCGTCGAAGAACAGGCCGCCGACGCCGCGCGTTTCATTGCGGTGGCGCAGGAAGAAGTACTCGTCGCACCAGCGCTTGTGCGCGGCATAGCGTTCTTCGCCGAATGGCGTGCACAGGTCGCGTGCGACCCGGTGCCAATGCTGCACGTCCTCGTCGAACGGATAGAACGGGGTCAGGTCGAAGCCGCCGCCGAACCAGCTGGCCACCACTTCGCCGTCGCGCTGCGCCTGGAAGAAGCGCACGTTGGCATGGGTGGTCGGCACGTAGGGATTGAGCGGGTGGAACACCAGCGACACGCCGGTGGCGCGCCAGGAGGCGCCGGCCAGTTCCGGGCGGTTGGCCGAGGCCGATGGCGGCAGGCGGCTGCCGGCCACGTCGGAGAAGCCGATGCCGGCCTGCTCGAACACCGCACCGTCACGCAGCACGCGGGTGCGCCCGCCACCGCCCTCGGCCCGCTGCCACAGGTCTTCCTGGAAGCGGGCCTGGCCATCGACGGCCTCGATCGCCGCACAGATGCGGTCCTGCAGGTCGGTGAGGTAGGCGCGCACGCGCTCGAATTCGTTCATGGCGCGTACTTTACCGCAGGGCCCGGCCGAAGCTGCGGGCAGGCCCTGGCCGGCTCAGCGCTTGCGGTTGGAATTGCGCGGTACCGGAGTGTCGTCCACCGCCGCCTCGTCAACCGCCTTCTGCAGGGCACCGCCCAGCGTGATCAGCTCCCAGTTCTGGGTTTCGAGCACGTCGCAGGCCACATGCAGGCCGCTGCGGTCGGCCTTGCACAGCTGTTCCAGGATTCGACGCGCGTCCACCTCCGCACCGTTGCCTTGTGCGGTGACCAGATTCTCGCAACTCTCGCGGACACCGGCACGGCAGACCGTTGTGTAGTGCTCGACGGCCTGCAGCCAGTGCCCGGACAACGCAAGACGGTTGCCGAGAATGTTGCAGCCCTGCAGCTTGCCCTGCGCGCAGCAGGCGTCGGCACCGTCCTCGTTGGTCAGTGCCAGCGGGCAATCCTGTGGCAGTGGCAGCACCCTGAACTGCTTCGGCGCACTGCACCGGGTCGGGCCCTCCCCGGTGGGGACGAACACCTGGAAGCGGGTCCAGTTATCCAGGCCCAGCAGCTGCCCGCCGGGCAGCGGGCGCAGCACGAAGTCGCCGTCCCGGTCGTGGCGGATGCGGATGTCGCCCGCTTCGACGCGCGCGCGAAGATGGCTGCTCCAGCCGACACCGACCAGGCCGGCATCGCCGAAATCCAGCGTGTCCATCAGGCCGCCGTCGGACCGGTAACTGCCGCAGGGCAGGACCGTTGCCGGCTGCGGCTGCAACGATGCACCCACCGCCTGCAACGCCGGCAGGCGCTGGCAGGTGGCGGTGTCATTGCCGGGGGGGCAGGCTGCAACCAGGGCCTGCACCGCCTGCTGGGGATCTCCCGCCTCCCAGGACAGCTCAGCCACGCGGGTGCAGAAGCCGCCGTGCGCTACCTCGCGGCACAGCCGCAACAACTGCTGGCGCCGCTCGGCTGGAATGATCACCGGCACGGTCGGCGCCGTCATCGTCACCACGGCTTCGGTCATGGCTGCCGTCATCGCCGCCTTGACCAGCTGCTCCTGCACTGCGGGGGCGGCCTCGAGTGCGGCGGCACACGCCGGGGTTCCCTGTTCGAAGCCACCGTCGTCACAGGCGGCGGGGAGTTTGATGCCGGACAGGGCGGCGTCGAGCGCTGCCTTTGCCAGGGCAGGATCGGCCTCGACCGTAGGTTTGGCCTCCTCGTGCCAACGATCAGCCAGTTGCAGGCACATGCCGGGCACGCCTTCCCGGCACCCTGATTCCAGCGCGGCCGGGGTGGCTTCGCGACGGTTGTCCAGGCACGCCGCCGCATCGGCCAGGCAGCTGCCTTCAGCCGGCGCGGCGGCTGCGGCGCACTGTGCAGGGGCCTGCAGGATGTAGACCGTGCCATCCACCTCGACCGTCCGGCCACGATCGCGCACCTGCAGCGCGCTGGGCAGGCCGTACTCCAGGTTCACCAGTTGCAGCTTTCCGTCGATCTGCTGGAACGCGACCGGAGAGGGCGCACTGCCGAAGTGTTTCTGCTCGCCGCGGTTTGGCGAGCTGATGCGCAGCGTACCGCTGCCTTCGTCGGCCTTGAACATGCCGCATTGCGGTGACTGTGCGGCGGCCATCGGCGCGGCCAGCAGCAGTGCCCAGGCCAGCCAGCGGCGGCGCGGTGCGGGTGAATGCATGTCGTCTCCTTGACGATCGAACGGAAAACTCCAAGCGCTACGGCGAACCACGGCCCTCGCGCGGGGGCGTGCATTGTGCCGTGCCGGGCACCGGCTGGTAACGCTGATATCCCGTCTGCGCATCCATACCAAGCAGGTCGCCATTGCCGAGCTGACGCAGCACAAGGTTTTCGCCGTTCTGCTGCAGGTGGATCGCGCCGTCATGCAGACGGCCACGCGCGCCATCGCCGAAGTCGAGCCTGTCGATCACGCCACTGTCGGCCTGATAGCGGCCGCACGGCACCTGCTGGGCCGGGACGAGGCGCAGGTCCGCGCCGAGATCGCGCAGCGGTGCGATGCGTTCGCAGGCACTGATGCGGCCTGCATCGCAGACCACCTGCAGGGCCTGCACCGCCAACGCGGGTTCCAGCGCGATCAACTGCTGTTCGGCCACTTCGACGCAGAAGCGACCACTGCGGTGCTGCAGGCACAGCTGCTGCAGACGATCGCGTGCAGCGGCCGGAAGCGGTGAATCCAGTGCGTCTTCGTCTTCCTGTTGCAGGCGTTCACCCACCCGCTGCATCGCGGTGGCCAGCGCATCACCGGTCAGCGCCTCGCAGGCCTGCGGGTCATGCTCGGGCGTGTGTTCGCGGCAGGCGGACGGGCGCTCGAAGAGGGCGGCGCCGGTGTCACCAGCGGCTGCGGCGTTGCCATCGCGCAGTTGTCGCAACAGCGCCGAGCAGCCCGCGCCAACGCCTTCGCCGCACGCGCGCTGGGCCTGGCCGGGAGAGGCCGTGGGCAGCTGCGCAATGCAGTGGCTGCCGGCGGCGCGACAGCTGCCGTCCATCGTGCTGGGCTCGACGGTGCAGGCACGGGACTGGCGCAGGGTGTAGGTCACCACCCCGTCGTCCTCGATGCGCTGGCCACCGGCACTGATCCGGATCGGCTCCGCCACGCCATCGTCGAGCATGACCAGGCGCGTCTGCGCCGCACTGCGATCAACCCACAGCGGCTGCGGCTCGCTGCCGTCATCGTGGTGGTAGCCGCTGCTGGGGGTGGTGAACACCAGCGCCATGCCGCCATCGGCGCTGCGGTATTCGCCACACTGCAACGCGTCGGCGCCGGCTGGCAGCGCGGCGAACAGCAGCAGTGCGGGGAGAAGAGCCTGCAAGCGCATGCGACGGTCCTTGTCGTGCGGAAAAGGGGGACTCAGTGGAAACGTGAGCGGATGTCCGGCCGCAGCAGGCGCCAGGCCAGCCAGCCCTGCAGGCCGAGGAACACAAATGACATGGCCACCACGGTCAGCGTGATCAACCAGCGTTTCAGATGGAGTTCCTGCTGCAGGAGGGCGTCGTCGGAGAGAAACGGGATGACGTCACGCATGAACACGTCCAACCAGCCGGCGATCGCAAAGTTGGTCAATGCGCTCAGCAGCAGGATCACCACAAAGCTCCACAGGCCCCAGCTGCGCTCGCGCAGCAGGCCCCAGCTGGCCAGGGTCGAGGCCAGGCACAGCAGCGCGACGATCAACGACGCGGCCACCGGATGCGCCAAAAGCCAGATCAGGCTGTGCAGGTGCTGGTCTTGCACTTCCCTCTCAACCAGATGCCAGATCGGAAGGTTGTGCAGCGGCCACAGCAGCAGTCCCTGCATCACGAAGTAGACCGTGAGCAGCAGTGACAGCCAGAACGAGGCCTGTGCGATCGGGCGCACCCAGGCGTGATAGGCCGGCTGGACCAGCGAAGGAATCGGCGGGATCGACATTGACATCCGGTGTCCTTGCAATCGGTGCCCGCGCGGTCAGCGGGCCGTCACCCGGGTGGCGACCGCCGGCAGGATATGGTGTTCGCTCAAGGGTGCCAAGGGCAGGCCATGCGGTGGTTGCAGCGGCACCCAGGCCAGTTCGGCGATCTCGGCGCGCGCCTGTGGCGTGCCGTGCACCTGCACCCACCAGGCCTGTGCCTGTACGCGGTGGCCAGGCTCATTCACCGCCCAGTCCTCGAACGTGCCCAGCGCAGCCGCTGAAGCCGTACGCAACTGCACGCCCAGCTCCTCGTCCAGCTCGCGGGCCAGCGCCTGCAGAGGCGCCTCGCCGGGTTCGGGCTTGCCGCCCGGCTGGATGAAGCGGCTGGCGCCCTGCTTGCGCACCACCAGCGCCTGGCCGCGGTCATCCAGGATGACCGCGGCCACGATGTGGATCGTGGCCGCGGCGTTGCTCACTTCAGGTTCTGCTCGAACAGCTTGAGGATGCGCTTGTACTGGTCCAGCCAGGAGTCGGCACGCACGTAGCCGTGGCGCTCCAGCGGGTACGGCGCGATCGACCAGTTGTCCTTGTGCAGCTCGATCAGGCGCTGGGTCAGGTTCACCGAGTCCTGGAAGAACACGTTGTCATCCATCATGCCGTGGGCGATCAGCAGGTTGTCCTGCAGGTTCTGCGCGTACTCGATCGGCGAGGACACGCGGTACGCCTCCGGATCGATGTCCGGGGTGTTGAGGATGTTGCTGGTGTAGCCGTGGTTGTACTGGTGCCAGTCCACCACCGGGCGCAGCGCGGCGCCGGCCTTGAAGGTGCCCGGCGAGCGGAACAGCGCCATGAAGGTCATGAAGCCGCCATAGGAACCACCGTAGATGCCGGCGTGGTCGCGGTCACCCTGCTGGGTGTCGACGAGCCAGTCCAGGCCGTCCTTGTAGTCTTCCAGTTCCGGGTGGCCCATGTTGCGGTAGATCGCCGTGCGCCAGTCGCGGCCGTAGCCCTCGCTGCCGCGGTAATCCATGTCCAGCACGATGTAGCCCTTCTGCACCAGCAGGTTGTGGAACATCTGCTCGCGGAAGTAGGCCGGGTAGCGCTGGTGCACGTTCTGCAGGTAGCCGGCGCCGTGCACGAACATCACGATCGGGTACTTCTTCCCCGGTTCCTTGTTTTCCGGTTCGTAGTACTTGGCCCAGACCACGCCAGCACCATGCTTGGACGGCACTGCCACCAGCTTCGGCTGGATCCACTGGCGCGCCTTGTAGTCGGCGGTGCGGGTGTCGGTCAGCACGCGTGTCTGGCCACCGGCACTGGGCAGCACGGCCAGCTGCGGCGGCAGGTAGGCGCCGGAGTAGCGCACCAGCAGCTGCTGGCCGTCCGGCGACAGCGAGAAGTCTTCCACGCCGTTGAGGCTGGTCAGCTCGCGCACCTGGCGGCTGCCGGTGTCGACCGCGCAGACTTCGTAGTCATGTGGCGCCTGCTGGTTGCACAGGAAGTAGAAGCCCTTGCCATCGGCCGACGGCACCGGCGCCGAGGTTTCCCACTTGCCGCTGGTCAGCGCCTGCGGCTTTGCGGTACCGGCCTGGGTGTACAGGTGCGAGAAGCCCGATTCCTCCGACAGCAGCCACAGCGTGCGGCCATCGGCCATCCAGCCGAAATCGTTGAAGCCCCAGTTGATCCAGGCGTTGTCGGTCAGGCGGTGGCGGTTCTGCACGCGGCCGTCGGCAGCGTTGACGCTGATGATCCAGCGGTCCTTGTTGTCGTTGGCACGCAGCATCACCGCAGCTTGCTGGCCGTCGGCGCTCCAGCGGATGCCACCGCCCATGAAGTCGCTCATCACCTGCAGGCTGCGCTCGCCCTTCAGCGCGTCCTTGCCGGCCTTGCGGCGCAGCTCGGCCAGCGGATCGGTGCTGATGCCCGGCAGGCCAGCCAGCGAAACCTTCTCGGCCTTGCCGGTGCGCACGTCCACGTACCACAGGGTATGCGGTTCGAAGCCGTTGCGGCCGACGCGGGTGCGGGTGTCTTCGGTTTCCTCGTAGCCCGATTCGGTCACGTACAGCGGCATCTTGCCGCCACGGCCGTCATCGAAGTCCTTCGGCTTGGTCACCACGATCAGGTGGGTCAGGTCCGGCGACAGCACGCTGTCGGCGATCTCCACGTCGGCGCCCAGGTACACCGGGCCCGGCGCGCGGGTCGGGTCGGCCTGGCGCCAGCGCTGGTCCTGGTCCTTCAGTGCTTCGCGCTGGTCACGGTCGCGGCGCAGGGTTTCCAGCGTGCGCAGCTGCTGGTCGCGCAGCACGTCGGCCTTCGGTGCCGTGCGCGGATCCTTCTCGGCCTTCAGGCTGGCCACCTGCTGCACGCCGCTGGCGGCGGTCCAGTGGAACCAGTTCTGGCCGACGCGCCAGATCACGCCGTTGTCGGCGGCGAAGTTCACGTTGCCCGCGCGCTCGTTACTGCGGGTCAGCTGGGTCAGCGCGCCGCTGCGCAGGTCGCGCACGAACACGTCGCCATTGCGCACGAAGGCGCTGCGGCTGCGGCTGCGGTCGTAGACCGGCTCGGCCACGTCCAGGGTGCCGCGCTGGTCATCGGCGACCTGCGCGGCCACGCCACCGGCCAGCGGCTGGCGGAAGGTATCGCGCACCGGGCTGCCGCTGCGCTTGAGCTGGTATTCCACCTGCTGGCTGTTCCACGACCACCAGGCCTTCTCGACCGGCGGACCGATCCAGTCCGGGTCGGCCATGGCCTGTTCGATGGTGATCGGCGTCGGCGCGGCATGCGCAGCCGGTGCGGCCAGCACGGCCGACAGCAGGAGGGACAGGGGCAGCACTCGGGACATGGGCGGACGGCACCAGAAGAGGAAACCGGCCAAGGGTACCAGCCGCCCCGGCCCGGGGCAGGGGCCACAGGTCATGGCAGCGGGATTGGCAAAGTGGTGCAACCGGTTGCCGTGGTCGCGCATCCATTCTCCTGAACCCGCATCATCCACCGAACAGGAGTCCGACCATGCAGGAACTGATCCCGATCACCCTCTTCATCTGCATCGCCTACGCGATCCATGCCATTGCCGATGCCCGCGCCCGCAGCAAGCTGGTGGCTCCGCACGTGCCGGAGGAAGTGATCCGCTCGCTGGCGGTACTGGAAGAAGAACGCCGCCGCCAGGGCGCGCTGCGCTGGGGCATCAGCATGGTCAGCCTGGCCGTGGCAATGGGCCTGCTGGAGGCGATCGGTGCACGCGAACTGACCTTCGGCGCCGCCGCCGCGATGGTCGGCAGTGCCGGCCTCGGCCAGCTGCTGGCCTGGCACTTCACCCGTCCTGCCGCACGCAAGGGCTGAGCCAGGACATGCCACGGGCACAGGGGGCGCCCCGCGCATGAGCCTGCTCGGCGAAGCGCTGTCGGCACTTCGGGGCCGTCGCCGCCACGATGCAGCGGCGACGGCGGCACCCGCTGCACCGCTGGATGCGGACCAAGCCTTGGTGCGGGCCATCATCGATGGCTCGCAGGCGGCGTTTTCGCAGCTGGTCGAGACTCATCAACGCACCTGCGCGCATGTGATCGGGCGCATGGTGGGCGACCGTGATCAGGTGGCCGACCTGCTGCAGGAAACCTTCCTGGCCGTGTTCCGCCAGCTGCACCGGTTCCGCTTTGAATCCTCGCTGCGCACCTGGGTTTCACGGGTGGCTTACACCACGGCGTTGCAGCACCTGCGCCGGCGACGGCTGGAGGCGCAATGGATGGTGGCGGTGGAAGTACCCGAGGAACTGGGTATTGGCGATGAAGGGCCGGGGCCGGCTGAACTGAGCGAGGCGCTGCAGGCTGGTCGCCATCTTGGCGCGGCACTGGAACGGCTGAGTGCACCGCAGCGGCTGATCGTCGGCCTGCATTACCTGGAGGATTTCGATCTGGCCGAGATCGAACAGGTGACCGGGCTGGCACGCGGTACCATCAAGAGCCACCTGTACCGCGCGCGCCAGGTCCTGAAGCAGGAACTGACGCGGCATGCCACCGCTGGAGAACTGCTGTGAACCCACCGACCGACCCTCGCGATGCGGAAGAGCGCGCGCTGGCGCAGGCCTTGCGTGAGCAGGCGCAGCAGGAACAGACACCGGATGTGAGCGAGGCGCTGCAGAAGCGCATCGCCGCTGAGTCGCGCGACAGTGGCGTGGGCTATGTGGTGGTGCAGGTGGTGTTGCTGGGGGCGTTGGTGGCAGGGGCTGTCTGGTACTTCTGGCGCTGACAGGACGTGGTGATGCGTTAGACGCATTCTGCGTGGTCTGCAGGCCCAATGACCTGGAATGAGGACTCGTGAAACTCGCGAGCTTCATCAATATGTGGTGATTAGCGCCATGACGAGTCGTGATCGCGCCGCCAATCGTAGGCTGATGTTGCCGACAATGATTCTGAGCTCTCAACCATCTTGAGGATAGTTGCAGAGTTCCATTCCGCTATTGAGGTTCATGTGCGTCCTGGGGAACTCTCGGTCGTCGGCAATCGCTGACGCAGGTCATAGCCGGGGAGGCTTGGACCTGTTCGCGTTCCATCAACTTCAACGGAGATGCGTCATGTCGAAGATCGACAAGTCTGTGCTGCCCGTGCATTCAGCCCGTATCTGGCCACCCTTGGCGATCCAGTGAGAAGCAGGGATCTGCTTCTGCGTGGGATGCCGATCGCGTCTGTCTAGGCACAGGGTCAACTCCATGGAGGGTGTGTGATCTTCTATTACGTTTCTCTGTCGCTTAAGCGCTTTCGGCAACGCCTCCGGACGCACATTGCCGTCGCTCTCATGCTCGGTGCGGGAGTGGGAACCGCCATGGTGATGCTGTCCATTGTGCTGCAGGCATCCTCCGATCCGGTCCCGGGACGCAGCGGGTCGCTCTTCCGTCCACACCTGGACGTGCGCCCGGGAGCACAGCACGCGGCGTCACCTGATCCTGGGCAGGGGTTGACCTGGCCTGATGCCAAAGCCCTGCTGGACCAAGGGTATGCCTGGAATCAGGCGGCCATGGCCGGTGGTGCCGTGACCCTGCTGAAACCCGGGCAATCAAGCGCCCGGCTGCGTGCCAGATACGCAACGTCAGGAGTGTTCGGCGTGCTCGGGATCACTCTGGTGCAAGGGCGATCGTGGACGGCGGAGGAAGGGCAGGCTGGAAGTCGGATCGCTGTGCTGTCACGGGCACTCGCAGCGGTCGAGTGCCCGGCCGGATGCATCGGTCATCCGCTGGAGCTGAGCGGGCGCACATACACGGTTGTCGGCGTGGCGGAGGACTGGCATCCGGTGCCGATGTTCCAGGGAGACGTGACCCGTCGTCCTTTCGTGGAACCCGATCAGATCTATCTACCGGTTGAAACTGCCATTGCGGACGGATTGACCGTGGTCGACGGCGTGGCGGTCTGGGGCGGTGGGGAGGGAGTGGACCTTGCTGGCCCGCAGGCGTCCTGGCTGCAACTGTGGACATGGTTACCGACAGTGGATGACGTGTCTGGATACCGCGCGATGCTGAACGCGTACGCGCAAGCCCGGGATCTGCAGGTTGACCCGGACAGCGATCAGGTCGGGCTCTGGCCGCTGATGGCGTGGCTGGACCGACAGGGGCTGGTCCCTGAACGCACCCGGACACAGCTTCATCTGGCACTGCTTCTGCTGGTGGTCTGCATCGTCAATGCAGCCGCGCTGCTGGGATTCAGCCTGGGCGCGCGCCGTCGCGAGCTTGCGATACGTCGCGCGCTGGGTGCCCGGCGGGGGGATGTTTTTGCCCAGCTCATGTGGGAATCCGCATCGTCGGGATTGGCCAGTGCTGCATTGGCGGCCATTGCGTATGCGGTGGGCATGCGGCTGGTGGCGACAGGGGAGGTGCTTCCGTCGGCCATCACTACGCTGGACCCCGCGTCCGTACTGATGGCAGCCGGGGTTGGGTTCGCGACAGCGCTGTTGTGCGCGTTCATCCCCGCGCTGGAAGTCTGCCGGAGCGGATCGCTGTCGCGGTTGTTTGCAAAGGGAGCGGCGTGAAATGCTGGATTCAATGCAGGAAGTCCGCAACCACCTGGGCCGCGCGTCGCTGCTGTTTGTACAGGCCGCACTGGCCAGCCTGGCCTGCGCCTTTGCCCTGCAGTCTGCCGCAGATGGTTTCTCACGATTGAACACGCGGGGCATCGAGGGAGCACAGGCGATCGGTGTCATCCGGGTCTCCGATATCGAAGAGAGGGTGGCGCCTTCGTTGGTGCGATCGGACCTCTCCGCCATCCAGCTCCCTGGCGTCCGGCAGGCGGTCGCCAGCGATTCGGTTCCGTTCGGAGGCAGGGCTCATCATTACGGTGCATGCACCAGTGATGCAGCCATGGCACACGCCATGGCGGCTGGCAGCAGCGACGTGGCAGGCTGTGATCGCATTCCCGTGATAACCGCCAGCCCAGGCCTGTTGACGATGCTGGGGGCACAGGTGGTGAAGGGGCGTTTGCCGGCAGACCATGAGGCGACCGACGGCGCGCCGGTCGTGCTGATCAGCGAGGCATTGGCCGTCCATCTGTTTGGCTCGGAGAGCGCCGTGGGTCGTCAGCTGTACTTCGGGCCGGGAAGCAGCAGGGTGATCGTGGGTGTGTTCTCGTCCATCGTCGGGCCTGCGCCAAGTGGAAACGATCGGGACTCGCAGTGGGCGCTGTTTCCCGGTTTTCCAACCGGTGCGAGCCGCTATTACCTGATCGGATCCCACGCGGAGGTGGATCGCGTGTTGCTTGACCGCACCGTTGAGGCGCTGCGGCAGCCCTATCGCGTCGTGAATCCGACAGGCGTTGACACGTTGGCCGGATATCGCGATGCCTACCTTCGTGCAGACCGCTTCACGACGGCCATGCTCGCTTTCATGGCAGCGGTGGTCCTGGGTGTGCTGATGGCCGGCGTGTCCGGCGTGGTAGGCGCATGGCTGGAGCGTAGGCGGCGCTCCATCGGTATCCGTCGAACGTTGGGTGCGCGCGCATCGGTGATCTTCACGGAGATCATCTTCGAAGTCAGCATTTTCACCATTTCTGGCGCCGTGCTGGGCGCGTGTTCGCTGTACCTGTTCTGGTCGCCCGAGGACCGAAGCTCGATATCGTCGTGGCTGACAGGGTTGATGGCGTTCATGTTGGTGATGGTGGCGAGTCTTGCTGCCCTGCTGCCCCGTGCATGGCGAACGGTGCGGGAGGAGCCATTGGCGTTGTTGAAGCCGTTCTGATTCGTTCGCCCGTGAGCCCAGCTCCACCTGCGACAAAGTGAAGCAGCGCGTCACCCGGTCGCATCCCGCTTTAACAATATCCCCCTAAAGTGGTGCGGTATCCCACCGGCAGCTGGCAGGAGGCGTCCCTTGGACGCGTTGTTGTTGTCCCGGATCCAGTTCGGATTCGTCATCAGTTTCCACGTGCTGTTCCCCGCCTTCACCATCGGTACGGCCAGCTGGCTGGCCTTCATCGAATGGCGCTGGCTGCGCACGAAGTTGCCCGTGTGGCGCGAGCTGTATTTCTTCTGGCAGAAGATCTTCGCGGTGTCGTTCGGCATGGGCGTGGTCAGCGGCATCGTCATGGCCTTCCAGTTCGGTACCAACTGGCCGCGGCTGAGCGAGGTAGCTGGCACGGTCATCGGCCCGCTGCTGACCTACGAGGTGCTGACCGCGTTCTTCCTGGAAGCCAGCTTCCTCGGCGTGATGATGTTCGGCTGGGGCCGGGTCTCGCCGCGCCTGCATTTCCTGTCCACCTGCATGGTCGCGCTGGGCACGCTGTTCTCCACGTTCTGGATCCTGTCGTCCAACAGCTGGCTGCATACACCGGCCGGCTACGAGATGGTCAACGGCATCGTGCATCCAGTCGATTGGTGGCAAGTGGTGTTCAACCCCTCGTTCCCCTATCGCCTGGCGCACATGGCGCTGGGCTCGTTCATCACCACCTGTTTCGTGATCGGTGGCGTGGGTGCGTGGTACCTGCGAAAGGGAACGCACGTGGAAGCGGGCCGACGCATGCTGATCGCGGCGGTGGGGTTCGCAGCACTGACCGTGCCGGTGCAGATCTTCGTCGGCGACATGCATGGCCTGAACACGCTCAAGCATCAGCCGATGAAGATCGCGGCGATGGAAGCGCACTGGCATGAAACCAAGGAAGGCGAGGGCGTGCCGCTGGTGGTCTTCGCGTTGCCAAACGAGAAGGAAGAGCGCAACGATTTCGAAGTTGCCATCCCGAAGCTGGGCAGCGTGATCCTCACCCACAGCCTGGACGGTACCTTCGATCCTCTCACCTCGGTACCCGCCAGCGAGCGGCCGCCGGTGACGCCGGTGTTCTTCGCCTTCCGCATCATGGTCGGGCTGGGCACGCTGATGCTGTTGCTGGCCTGGGTGTCGGCCTTCCAGTTGTGGCGGAAGAAGCTGCTGGATTCGCCGTGGCTGCTGCGCGGCTGGAACTGGATGCTGCCCAGTGGCTTCATCGCGCTGCTGTCGGGTTGGTTCGTTACCGAGATGGGGCGCCAGCCGTGGGTGGTGTATGGCGTGCTGCGCACCGCTGATGCAGTGGGCCCGCAGAGCGCGTGGATGACCGCGCTGTCGCTGGGCGTCTACGTTGTTGGCTATGCCTTCGTGTTTGGCTGGGGCATCTGGTACCTGGTGAAGATCCTGCGCCATGGGCCGCAGCCGTACGCCGAGGGGCCGTCGCTGGACCACGGCAGCCATACCCCGGCACGCCCGCTGTCGGCCGCCGACGAACCGCTGGAGGAACGCTGACATGGACCTGATGACCTGGCTGCCGGTGGCATGGTTCGCGGTGATCGGCTTCGGCGTGCTGATGTACGTGGTGCTGGACGGCTTCGTGCTCGGCATCGGCATCCTCGCCCCGTTCGCCGAGGACGAGGAACAGCTGGACCTGATGATGAACACCGCCGCGCCGATCTGGGACGGCAACGAGACCTGGTTGGTGCTCGGTGGCGCCGGCCTGCTGGCGGCGTTCCCGAAGGCGTATGCGGTGCTGCTGTCGGCGCTGTACCTGCCGGTGCTGCTGCTGGTGGTGGCGCTGGTGTTCCGCGGCGTGGCGTTCGAGTTCCGCTTCAAGGCGCATCGTTCGCGCCGGCTGTGGAGCGTGGCGTTCGGCCTCGGTTCGCTGCTGGCGACCTTCGCCCAGGGCGTGATCCTCGGCACCCTGGTGCAGGGCATCCCGCTGGTGGACGGTGTCTATCAGGGCGGGCCATTCGCCTGGTTCAGCCCGTTCGCGATGCTGACCGGCGCCGCGCTGGTCGCCGGCTACGCGCTGCTGGGCAGCACCTGGCTGATCCTGAAGACCGAAGGGCGCGTGCAGGCGCTGGCGCGGCAGCTGACCCGGCCGCTGGTGGTGGCGGTGATCGCGGCGATGGGCCTGGTCAGCAGCTGGCTGCCGTTCCTCGATTCGCGGTTGATGGATCGCTGGTTCAGCGACGGCAACTTCTGGTGGCTGTCGCCGGTGCCGCTGCTGACCCTGGCGGTAGCCGCCGCGCTGTGGCGCAGTGCCACCCACCCGCGCCGTGACCTGCCGCCGTTCCTGCTCAGCCTGGCCCTGTTCGTGCTCGGCTTCCTCGGCCTGGTGCTGGGCATGTGGCCCTACCTGCTGCCGCCGTCGATGACGCTGTGGCAGGCTGCCGCGCCGGCCTCCTCGCTGGGCTTCACCCTGGTCGGGCTGGTCATTCTGCTGCCGGTCATCCTCGGCTACACGGCATGGTCGTACCGGGTATTCCGCGGCAAGGTGCACGCCGACACCGGTTACCACTGATCGATTGAAGACGGGGCCTGCGCTTGCCGGGCCCCGTGTTGGGGAATGTGAAACCTGCACACCCCGCGCGGGACGTGCTAGCGTGCGCTCCTTTCCGGCGGCCAGGGGGGCAGCCGGCGACGTCCTGGACGGACGCACGGCTGCAGGAACGGGGGGCCGCCGCGCGTCGCCGTAATGGCTCGTGCCTATCGTTCTCCCGTTGAAGCACCATCGCCAAATGATCGAATTTTCCATCGTCGACTGGGCCGCCTGGGCGCCCGGCCTGAGTGAGCGCAGCCAGTGGCTGGGCTGGGCCGATACGCCGTACCTGCCGCATGGCGGGGACACGCCGGCGCTGGCCGAAGTGCCGGCGATGCAGCGCCGTCGCATTGAGCGGCTGGGTCGTATGGCGATCCAGGCCGCGTGCTGGTGCGAGGACGGGCAGGGCGCCGACAGTGACGTCCCGCTGGTGTTCGCCAGCCGCCACGGCGACGTGGCCCGTTCGATGGACCTGCTGGGCGCGCTGGTCGGCGACCAGCCGTTGTCGCCGACCGGATTCGGCCTGTCCGTGCACAACGCGATCGCCGCGCTGTATTCGATCGCCCGCGGTCACCGCGGCAACTACCTGGCGCTGGCGGCGGGCCAGGCCACGGTGGAGACGGCGTGCCTGGAGGCCGTCGGCCTGCTGGCCGATGGCGCCCGCGAGGTACGGGTAGTGGTCTACGAGTCGCCACTTCCTGAAATTTACGCGACGTTCGCCGACGAACCCGATCCGTTCTTTGCATGGTGCTGGCGTTTGACCGCTCCGGCAGAGGGCCGGCCGACGCTGTCGCTGCAGTGGCAGCCGGCCGACGGCCAGGCCAGCACTGCGCCCGGCCTGCTGCCGCATGCGCTGGACCTGCACCGGTTCCTGTTGTCCGGCGCGCCGGCACTGGAACACGTGGCCCACGGCCAGCGCTGGTGCTGGAGCCGCCGTGGCTGAGCTGCTGCGCCGCCTCGACCATGCCTGGCGTGTGTTTGGCACCGGCCTCAGCTTCGTCGCGTTTGGCCTGGGCGGGCTGCTGCTCGGCGTTCTGGTGATGCCGGTACTGCTGCTGATGCGTGACCCGGTGGCGCGCCGCCGCCGCGCCCGGCGCGTGGTCCAGGTCGCGTTCGCCAGCCACCTGCGGCTGATGCGCGGGCTGGGGGTGATGACCTACGAGATCGAGGGCGGTGAGCGCCTGCAGCGCGACGGCCTGCTGGTGCTGGCCAACCACCCCACCCTGATCGACGTGGTCTGCCTGATCTCGCTGCTTCCCAACGCCGACTGCGTGGTCAAGCGGGCCGTGGCCTGCAACCCGTTCATGCGCGGTCCGGTACGGGCCGCCGGCTACATCGCCAACGACGATGGTGCCGGGCTGGTCGATGACTGTGTGGCCGCAGTGCGCGCTGGAGGCACCCTGGTCATCTTCCCGGAGGGCACCCGCAGCGTGCCCGGACAGCCGCCGCGGCTGCAGCGGGGCGCGGCCAACATCGCCGTGCGCGGCCGCCTGGACATCACCCCGGTGCGGATCACCTGCAGCCCGCCAACGCTGACCAAGGGGCAGAAGTGGTATCGTGTCCCCTCACGTCGCTTTCACGTTCGGCTGCAGATCGGCGAAGATATCCCGATCGCGCCATTTCTGGCCGAAGACGACTCGCCAAGGGGGGATGCCTTGGCAGCCCGTCGCGTCACCGAGCACCTTTCTCGTTATTTCGACCTGTCTGGAGATCCGAACCGTGCAAGCACTTGAGCACGAGATCAAGGAATTGATCATTTCCTCCCTTTCGCTGGAGGACATCACGCCGGAGGACATCGATCCGACCGCGCCGCTGTTCGTCGAGGGCCTTGGCCTGGATTCGATCGACGCGCTGGAGCTGGGCCTGGCGCTGCAGAAGAAGTACGGTGTGAGCCTCTCGGCCGATTCGGAAGAAACCCGTCGCCATTTCTCCAGCGTGCGCGCGCTCGGCGAGTTCGTCGCCGCCCGCCAGTCGTAACGGTGCCAGGACCTGCCATGACCAAGAATGAACTGTTCGAACGCATCGTCAGCATCCTGACCGACAGCTTCGAGATCGAAACCGCCCGGATCACGCCCGAGGCCCGCCTGTACGACGACCTGGACATCGACAGCATCGATGCGGTGGACCTGATCGTGCAGCTCAAGCCGCTGCTCGGCCGCAATCTGCAGCCGGAAGCGTTCAAGGCCGTGCGTACCGTGCAGGACATCGTTGATGTGGTGCACAGGCTGCTGCCGGACCAGGCAGCCGCCTGACCGCAGCGCCGGCGGCTCCACCATGGCACGCGCACGCACGGTCGTGGTGGCTGCGATCTCGCTGGCCTACCCGGTGCTGGTGTATCTGGCGATGGGCCGTTTCGAGCCACGCTGGCTGTCGCTGCTGCTGTTTACCCTGGCCCTGCTGCGCGCGCTGAGTACGCGCCAGCCGCTGTGGTGGGCCGCGGCCGCGGGCACCGGCCTGCTGGCGGTGCTGGCCACGGTACTCAACCAGGCCCTGCCGCTGAAGCTGTACCCGGCGCTGGTCAATGCAGTGATGCTGGCGGTGTTTGGCACCAGCCTGCGTTTCGGCCCGCCGCTGGTGGAACGCCTGGCACGGCTGCAGGAACCGGACCTGCCAGCGTTCGCAGTGGCCTATACCCGCCGCGTCACCCAGGTGTGGTGTGGCTTCTTCGTTCTCAACGGCAGCCTGGCCCTGCTGACCGCGCTGTACGCGTCGGACCGGGTCTGGATGCTCTACAACGGATTGTTGGCGTACGTGATGATGGGCGTGTTGTTCGCAGGTGAGTGGCTGGTGCGGCGGCGGGTGAAGGCGGCGCACGCGCATGGCTGAGTGGATTGCCCTGGACCGGCTGCTGCTGGAGGCGCGGCCGCAGCGCAATGTTGGCGTCTGCGATGGCGAGGTGATCGACCACGCTCGCTTCCGCCAGCGCGTGCTGGCCTGGCGCGCGGCCTTTGCGGCCGCCGAAGGCCGTGACTGGGCCCTGTATTTCGACGATGCCGTGGCCTTTGCGGCGGCGCTGTTCGGCGCCTGGCATGCCGGCAAGCGGGTGTTCCTGGCCGCCGACAACCTGCCGGCCACGCTGCAGGCGCTGCAGCCGCAGGTGAGCGGTTTCGCAGGCGACGTGTCCGCCGATTACCGCCCGCTGGCGGCGCTGGACGCCGCGCTGGACGACGTACTGCAGGCGCTGGACGAGCGCGCCTGCGAACTGTGCGTGTTCACCTCCGGAAGCACCGGCCAGCCGAGCGCGATCAGCAAGCGCATGGACCAGCTGGCGCGCGAGGTGGATGCGCTGCAGGCCGCGTTCGGCGCGCAGCTGGAAGGCGTGCAGGTACATGGCACGGTGTCCCACCAGCACATCTACGGCCTGCTGTTCCGCGTGCTGTGGCCACTGGCCGCCGGCCGCCTGATCCATCCACGCCGGTTCTTCCATGAAGACCTGGTGGGCGCGCTGGCCGGTACCGACACGGTGCTGGTGGCGACCCCGGCTCACCTCAAGCGCCTGCCCGAGCAGCTCGACTGGGCCAGCCTGCATGGCCGCCTGCGTGCGGTGTTCTCCTCCGGTGGCCCACTGCCGGAAGAAGCTGCACGCCAGGTACGGCAGTGGCTGGGCGTGGCACCGACCGAGGTCTATGGCAGCAGCGAGACCGGTGGTATCGCCTGGCGCCGCTGGGACGCCGACCTGCCGCCGTGGCAGCCGCTGCCGGGCGTGCAGTGGCGCATCGAGGATGGCTGCCTGGCCGTCGCCTCGGCGCATCTGGAAACCCTCGACTGGTGGCGCACCCAGGACCGCGTGGAAGCCTTGGCCGACGGCCGCTTCCGCCTGCTGGGCCGTGCCGATCGCATCGTCAAGATCGAAGAGCGCCGCGTTTCGCTGGATGCGCTCGAACGCGCGCTGCGCGAAGACGCCGAAGTGGACGACGTGCGCGTGCTGGTCCTGCCCGGCCAGCGCGAGCAGCTGGCGGCCGTGGTGGTGCCGGCCGACCTGGCGCTGCTGGAGGGCGGTGACGCCGCGCGCCGCGCGCTGGGCCAGCGCCTGGGCGCGCGCCTGGCACAGGCACATGACGCGGTCACCCGGCCGCGCCGCTGGCGGCTGGTGCCGACGCTGCCGATCAACGCACAGGGCAAGGTCACCCAGGCGGCGCTGGCAGCGCTGTTCCAGCCACTGATGCCGGTGCCGGTCTGGGACCGCCGCGACGCCGCCAGCGCCACCCTGCGCATGACCCTCGACCCGGCGCTGCGGCCGTTCCAGGGCCACTTCCCGCAGGCGGCGATCCTGCCCGGCGTGGCGCAGCTGGACTGGGCAGTGCGTTTTGGCCGCCAGATGTTCGCGATGCCGGCAGCGTTCCTGCGCATGGATGCGGTGAAGTTCCAGCATGTGGCCCGCCCGGGCGATGAGCTGACCCTGCAGCTGGACTGGGATGCCGCACGCAACGTGCTGGCCTTCCGCTACACCTCCAGCCACGGTGTGCATGCCAGCGGCAAGGTGGTCTTCGCCGATGCGGACTGAGCCGGCCGTTGCCAGTGCCGCGTTCGCGCCACTGGTGGTGATCCCCGTCTACGACCACGAGCACGCCATCGCGGCGGTGGTCGACGGCGTGCAGGCCGCCGGCCTGCCGTGCCTGCTGGTCGATGATGGCTCGCATGAGGCGTGCGCGAATGCACTGCGCTCGCTGGCACAGCGCCAGGGCGTCGACCTGCTGCGCCTGGACATCAACCAGGGCAAGGGCGGGGCAATGCTGGCCGGTTTCGCCGAAGCCGGTGCGCGTGGCTACAGCCACGTGCTGCAGATCGATGCCGATGGCCAGCACGACACCGCTGACCTGCCACGCTTCATCGAAGCGGCGCGCGCCCATCCCGAGGCGGTGATCTGCGGCATTCCGGCCTACGACGCCAGTGTTCCGAAGGCGCGCCTGTACGGGCGCTACGCGACCCACATCTGGGTCTGGATCAACACGCTTTCGCTGCACCTGCGCGACACCATGTGCGGCTTCCGCGTGTATCCGCTGCCGGCGGTGCTGCGCCTGATCGATGAAGAGACCATCGGCCGCCGCATGGATTTCGATACCGAGGTGATGGTGCGCCTGTACTGGCGGCAGCTGCCGGTCGAGCACCTGGCCACGCGCGTGACCTATCCCGCCGATGGCGTGTCGCACTTCGATGTGTGGCGCGACAACGTGCGCATCAGCCGCATGCATACCCGCCTGTTCTTCGGCATGCTCTGGCGCGCACCACGCCTGCTGTGGCGCCGCCTGCGGGGGCAGCACTGAGATGGCGACCGCGCAGGGTGCCCCGCACTGGGCCGACATCGGCGAATCGACGTCGGTGGCCGGCGTGCTGTTCCTGTGCTGGGTGCACCGCTGGTTCGGGCGCTGGCCGTTCCGCCTGTGCGTGTGGCCAGTGGTGGCCTGCCATTGGCTGGGCAACCGTGTAGGGCGCCAGGCCTCGATGCAGTACCTGCAGCGGCTGCAGGCGCACAGCGGCGTGCTCGGCCGCACGCCAACGCGGCGTGACAGCCTGCGCCATTTCTTCGCCTTCGCCGACACGATGCTGGACAAGATCCTCGGCCTGGGCGGGCGCTATCCGGCCGAACGCATCCACCTGCATCGTGACCTGGTGCTGGAGAAGATCGCGCGCCGCGAAGGTGGGCTGATCCTTACCGCGCACATCGGCTGCCTGGAACTGTGCCAGGTGCTGGCCGAACAGGTGCCGGGGTTCCGCATCACCGTGCTGGTGCACACCGCGCATGCGCAGCGCTTCAACCGCCTGCTGCAGCGCCTGGACCCGCTGGCGGCGGTGGAACTGGTGCAGGTCACCGAGATGGGCCCGGCCACGGCGGTGATGCTGGCCGAGCGCGTGGCCGCCGGTGGCTTTGTCGCCATCGTCGGCGACCGCACGCCGGTGCAGGGCGGTCGCAGCGTCACCGCCGATTTTCTCGGCCACCGGGCGCCGTTCCCGATCGGCGCCTACGTGCTCGCCGCCGCGCTGGGCTGCCCGGTCTACACCATGGCCTGCCTGCACCAGGGCGAGGGCTATCGCGTGGCGTTTGAACAGTTCGCCGAACGCATCGTGCTGCCGCGTGGCTCACGCGATGCGGCACTGGCCGAACAGGCACAGCGCTTCGCGCGCTGGCTGGAACTCCAGCTCATCCAGTCCCCGTTGGACTGGTTCAATTTCTTCCCCTTCTGGGATCAGGCTCCGCATGACGACTGACGCCGTACCCGTGTGCCGCTTTGGCGATGCACCGTTGACCATCGAAGACGTGGTTGCCCTGGCCCAGCGCCAGTGCGAGGCCGCACTGAGCGACGCGCCGGCATTCCGTGCGCACATCCAGCGTGGTGCCGACTTCCTCGACCGCCTGCTGCGCGAGGACGGCGTGATCTACGGTGTGACCACCGGCTATGGCGACTCGTGCACGGTGAACATCCCGCCGGCGCTGGTGGCCGAGCTGCCGCACCACCTCTACACCTACCATGGTTGTGGCCTGGGTCGTTACCTGGACCCGGTCGAGACCCGTGCGGTGTTGGCTGCGCGCCTGGCGTCGCTGGTGCGCGGCATGTCCGGTGTCAGCGTGCCGCTGCTGGAAGGCCTGGCCACGCTGCTGCAGCACGACGTGCTGCCGATGATTCCGGCCGAAGGCTCGGTCGGTGCCAGTGGCGACCTGACCCCGCTGTCCTACGTGGCGGCGGTGCTGTGCGGCGAGCGCGAGGTACTGTTCGACGGCCGCGTGCAGCCGGCGGCCGAGGTGCTGGCGAAGATCGGCATGACCCCGCTGAAGCTGCGGCCGAAGGAAGGCCTGGCGATCATGAACGGCACCGCGGTGATGACCGGCCTGGCCTGCCTGGCCTGGCAGCGCGCCGATTACCTGGCCCGCATGGCCACGCGCCTGACCGCGTTCAACGTGCTGGCCAGCGACGGCAACGCGCACCACTTCGACGAGACCCTGTTCGCGGCCAAGCCGCACCCGGGCCAGGGCCGCATCGCCGCGCGCTTGCGCAGCGACCTGCACAGCGAGCGCCCGCCGCGCAATGAACAGCGCCTGCAGGACCGCTATTCGCTGCGCTGCGCGCCGCATGTGATCGGCGTGCTGGAAGACAGCCTGCCGTTCCTGCGCCAGCTGATCGAAACCGAACTGAACAGTGCCAACGACAACCCGCTGATCGACGCCGACGGCGAGCGCATCCTGCATGGCGGCCACTTCTACGGCGGCCACATCGCGCTGGCAATGGACACCCTGAAGAACACCGTGGCCAATGTTGCCGATCTGCTGGACCGGCAGCTGGCACTGGTGGTCGATGCCCGCTACAACCATGGCCTGCCGGCCAACCTGTCGGCGGCCACCGGCCCGCGCGCGGCCATCAACCATGGCCTGAAGGCGCTGCAGATCAGCGTTTCGGCGTGGACCGCCGAAGCGCTGAAGCAGACCATGCCGGCCAGCGTGTTCTCGCGTTCCACCGAATGCCACAACCAGGACAAGGTCAGCATGGGCACCATCGCCGCGCGCGACTGCCTGCGGGTGATCGAACTGACCGAACAGGTGGTGGCGGCGATGCTGATCGCCGCCCGCCAGGGCCTGGCGCTGCGCGAACGGGTTGGCCTGAACGCGCAGCTGCATGGCAGTCTGGCCGACATGTACGCCGACCTGGGGCAGCGCATCGCCCTGGTTGAAGAAGACCGCGCGCTGGATCGCGAACTGCGGGAACTGCTGGTGGAGATCCGCGCGCAACGTTGGGAGCTGTATGCCGGTGAATGAGGCCATTGAACGGGTTGGCGAGATTGCGTTGACCCCCGCCTTCCATGACTGCGACCCGATGAACGTGGTCTGGCATGGCAACTACTTCAAGTACTTCGAGATCGCGCGCTGCGCGTTGCTCGGGCGCTACGACTACGACTACCCGCAGATGCTCGAATCGGGCTACCTGTGGCCGGTGGTCGATGCACGGGTGAAATATGTGCGCCCGCTGCTGTTCAACCAGGCCCTGCGCGTGATCGCGCGCATCGTGGAATGGGAGAACCGGCTGAAGATCGAGTACGAGATCCTCGATGCGGAAAGCGGCCAGGTGCTGACCCGCGCGATGACCATCCAGGTCGCGGTGGACGCGACCAGCAGGGAAATGCTGTACCAGTGCCCGCCGGTACTGTGGGAACGCCTGGGAGTGCCTGCGCCGTGACCATGCTTGCCCGTCTTTCGAGCGTGCTGCTGTGCACGCTGCTGCTGGTGGCCGCACCGCGGGTGCAGGCTGCCGACCCCGCTGTCGATGCGATTACCCAGGCGGTGGCGCGGCCGGAGGTGCTGCGTGGCCAGTTCAGCCAGGAAAAGCAGGTCAGCGGCTTCAAGAACCCGCTGCGTTCGCAGGGCCGGTTCGTGGTCGCACGCCAGCACGGCGTGATCTGGACCACGCTCAAGCCGTTCCCCTCCGAGGTGGTGGTCACCGCCGACCGCATCCTCAGCCGCCAGCGCGATGGCAGCACCCGCGTTGAGCTCGATGCGCGGCAGCAGCCAGCGATGCGTTCGGTCAACGCCATCATGTTCGCGCTGATGAGTGGCGACGTGCAGGCGCTGTCCAGCCAGTTCAACGTGGCGGCCAGCCGTGAAGGACAGGGCTGGCGGCTGCGCCTGACGCCGAAGTCGGCGATGCTGGCCAAGGCTTTCGAATCGCTGACCCTGCAGGGCGATCGCTACGTGCGCCAGGTCGAGATCGTCGAGGCCAACAAGGACCGCACGCAGATCCAGTTCAGCGCGTTGAGCGAGACGCCGGCCACGCTCAACGCCGACGAGGCCCGCCGTTTTGAGTGAGGCCGTGGCATCCAACGCACCGGACCGCCTGCGGCGCTGGTGGCACTGGCTGGGCATCGCCTGGCTGGTGCTGCTGCTGGCGCTGGGCGCACAGCAGTGGCATTTGTGGAGCCAGCAATCGCGGATCGACACCGACATCCTCGCGTTGCTGCCGCAGGATGCGCATGACCGCCTGTTGAGCGACGTCACCCGGCGCATCGCCGATGGCAGTTCGCGGCAGGTGGTGGTGCTGCTCGGCAGCAAGGACAGCGCGGCCGCCAAGCGCGCGCAGGCGGCCTTTGCGGCGGCCATGGCCAAGGACGCCGACCACGCCTTGTTGGTGCCCAGTGGTTCGATCGAAGGCTGGTTCGATGAGGCGCGCGCGTTCTACGCGCCGTACCGCGACCGCCTGCTGACCCCGGCCCAGCGCGAGCAGCTGCAGGGCAGTGAACCGGGCGCGTTGGCCGAGCAGGCGCTGGCTGCACTGTACGGCCCGATGGGCGCGCCGCGCCTGACCGACTGGCGACAGGACCCGCTGTCGCTGTGGCCGCAGTGGTGGCAGCAACATGCGCAGGGTTCGGGCCTGCGGTTGGGCGATGATGGCCTGCTGGAAGCAGAAGGCAAGCATTGGGCGGCGCTGCAGTTCGATACGCCGGGTTCGGCGTTCCAGCTCGATGGCGAGCGCCATCTTGATGGCCTGCTGGAGCGGGCCGGAAAGGCGGCCAAGACCGCAGCGCCGGAGCTGGAAATCCTGCATGCCGGCGTGCCGCTGCATGCCGAGGCCGCCGCGGTGCAGGCCAATCAGGAAATCAACACCATCGGTTGGGGTTCGCTGGCGGCGGTGCTGCTGCTGGTGTGGCTGGCATTCCGCTCACTGCGGCCGATCCTGCTGGTCGCCGCCTCGCTGCTGATCGGTTGTGGTGTGGCGCTGGCGGTGACCGTGCTGGTGTTCGGCAAGGTACACGTGCTGACCCTGGTATTTGGTGCGTCGCTGGTGGGTGTGGCCGAGGATTACGGCATTCACTGGTTCGCCTCGCGCCAGGCCGAACCGGCCGATCGCCGCTGGAAGCTGCTGCGGCATCTGCTGCCGGGCCTGTGGCTGGCCCTGCTGACCAGTGCGCTGGCCTACCTCGCGTTGGGCCTGGCCCCGTTCCCCGGCCTGCGCCAGATGGCGCTGTTCTCGGTGGTGGGCCTGGCCGCTGCGTTCCTCACGGTGATCTTCTGGTTCCCGTGGCTGGATGGTGGCGAGATCCGCCAGACCCGCTTCTCGCAGTGGCTGGGCAACACGCTGGAGCGCTTCCCGCGCCTGCATGGCCGTCGCGCGGTGACGATGTTCGTGGTGATCACGCTGGCACTGTCTGCAATCGGCATCGCACGCCTGCAGAGCAACGACGACCTGCGCAGCCTGCAGTCATCACCGCCAGCGTTGATGGCGCAGCAGATCCGCCTGAGCCAGCTGCTGGGCATGCCCAGCCCGGCGCAGTTCTACCTGGTGCAGGGCGCGGATGCCGCGCAGCTGCTGCAGCGCGAGGAAGCACTGACCGAGCGCCTGCGTGTACTGGCCAACGACAAGCGCATTGGTGGCTATCGCGCGATCAGCGATTGGCTGCCGTCGCCGGCGCGCCAGCAAGCCGATGCCGCGCTTACCGCGAAGGTGGAACCCGGCGTGCTGTCGGCCGTGTCCGAGGCCGTGGGTGAACCGCTGCAGCGACCGCAGTTCGCGGCTGCACCGCTTACCGCCGAGGCCTTCCTCGCTTCGCCGGCGTCGCAGCCGTTCCGCCATCTTTGGGTGGGTGCGGTGGGTGGGCAGATGATCAGCGTGGTGATGGTCGATGACCTGTCACGCGCCGATGCACTGACGACCCTGCGTGGCGCGGCCGAGGGCCTGCCGGGCGTGCGCTGGGTCGACCGCACCGCCGATTTCTCGCAGCTGCTCGGCCACTATCGCAAGCTGATGGGTGGGCTGCTGCTGGTCGGCATTGCACTGGTGTTCGGTGCGCTGTGGCTGCGCTACCGCCGCCAGGCCTGGCGCGTGTTCGCCCCGACCCTGATCGCCGGCGCGCTGACCCTGGGCCTGCTGGGCCTGTTCGGCCAGCCGCTGCAGCTGTTCAACGTGCTGGCGTTGATGCTGCTGCTGGGCATGGGCATCGACTACGGCATCTTCCTGATCGAGCACCGTGGCGATGCCAGCGCCTGGCTGGCGGTGTGCGTGGGTGCGGCCAGTACCTGGCTGTCGTTCGGTCTGCTGGGCCTGTCGCAGACCCCGGCGCTGCGCGCGTTCGGCCTGACCCTGCTGTTCGGCATCGGCCTGGTCTGGTTGATCTCGCCGTTGTTCCGGCCGCCGCCGCATGAGCTGCCGCCAGCCTGAACCTGTCTTCCGACTTCCTTCTTTCCACCTGATCGAGCAACAAGGACGCACCGATGAATACTGCTGTGGATGCTGTCGAACGTACTGAGATCCTGATCATCGGTGCCGGCCCGGCCGGCTCCGTGGCTGCGGCGATGCTGCGCCAGCAGGGCCGCCAGGTGCTGATGCTGGAGCGTCAGCAGTTCCCGCGCTTCTCCATCGGCGAAAGCCTGCTGCCCCAGAGCATGGAATACATTGAAGCCGCCGGGCTGCTGCAGGATGTGGTCGAGGCCGGCTTCCAGTACAAGAACGGCGCCGCTTTCGTGCACGGCGAAGCGCGTACCGCCTTCGACTTCCGGAAGAAGTTCTCGCCAGGCTGGGGCACCACCTACCAGGTGCAGCGCGCCGACTTCGACAACGTGCTGGCACGCGGTGCCGAGCGCATGGGCACCACGCTGCGTTTCGGTGATGAAGTGCTGTCGGTCGAACCCGGTGAACAGCCCACGGTGAACGTGCGCCGCCCGGATGGCAGCGAATACCGCATCGAAGCCGACTTCATCCTCGATGCCTCCGGCTTCGCACGCCTGCTGCCGCGCCTGCTGCAGCTGGAATCGCCATCCAACTTCCCGGTGCGCGGCGCGATCTTCTGCCACGTGCGCGACAACATTCCGGCCGAAGCGGACTTCGATCGCAACAAGATCCTGATCACCACCCACCCCGAGCACGTCGACGTCTGGTACTGGACGATCCCGTTCTCCAACGGCTGCTGCTCGCTGGGCGTGGTCGCCGAGCCGTCGTTCTTCGAGCGCTACGAGGGTGACGACCTGCAGAAGCTGCAGGCCATCGTCGGCGAGGACCCCAACCTGACCCGCCTGCTGGCCAACGCCGAATGGGCGGTGCTGCCGGTGCGCCGCATCACCGGCTACTCGGCCAACGTCCGTTCGCTGTGGGGGCCCGGCTATGCCCTGCTGGGCAACGCCGGCGAGTTCCTCGACCCGGTGTTCTCGTCCGGTGTGACCATTGCCTTCAAGTCCGCGCAGCTGGCCAGCGAATGTCTGGCGCGCCGCTATGCCGGTGAAACCGTCGACTGGGAAGCTGAATTCTCGATCCCGCTGCGCGCCGGCGTGAAGACCTTCCGCCGCTTCGTCGAAAGCTGGTACGAAGGCGGCTTCCAGAAGATCATCTACCACCCGCAGCAGCAGCCCGAAGTGCGCGACATGATCAGCTCCATCCTGGCCGGCTACGCCTGGGACACCAACAACCCGTATGTGGCCGACGAAAGCGGCCGTCGCATGCGCGTGCTGGAGGAATTGTGCAGCGCCTGATCTTCCGTACTGCGGCCCTGCTGCTGTGCCTCCTGCTGGCCGCCTGTGCCGGGCGCATGCCCAAGCCACAGGTGGAACTGCCGCCGCTGCGCCTGTCGCCGGCCAGCCTGCCGGCGCCGCTGGCGCTGCAGCAGCAGCTGCATTTCCGCTTCGGCAGCCATGAGCGCGACCTCGACGCGCTGCTGGAGGCCGATGCACAGCAGGTGCAGCTGGCGGTGCAGGCGATGGGCCAGACCGGCGTGCGCCTGCAGTGGGACGGCCAGCAGCTGACCCAGCAGCGTGCGCCGTGGTTGCCGTCGCAGGTGCGTGCCGAGCGTGTGCTGGATGACCTGCAGTTCGCGCTGTGGCCGACCGCGGCCATCGCCGCCGCGCTGCCGACCGGCTGGGAGGTCATCGACGACGGCCAGCAGCGCAGCCTGTCGCGCGATGGCACGGTGTGGCTGCTGCTGCAGCGCCTGGACGATGGCAGCGTGCAGCTGGACAACCGCGCCGAAGGCTATGCGCTGCGCATCGAATCGATCGATATGGCCGGGCAGGACCCATGAGTGCACCGATCTACCTGAACGACCTGGGCGTGGTCTGCGCGCTCGGCGATGGCCGCACTGCGGTCGCGTCGGCGATGTTCGCCGATGTGCCGGGCGGGCTCAGCGACAACGACAGCCTGCTGCCGGGGCGCACCCTGGCGCTGGGAGAGGTCCGCACGCCGCTGCCGGCGCTGGAAGACCTGCCGGTGGCCCTGCGCGGGCGCAACAACGCCCTGCTGGACGTGGCGCTGGCGCAGATCGCACCGGCGGTGGCCGCGGCGATTGCCCGCCATGGTGCCGAGCGCGTGGCGGTGGTGCTGGGCACCAGCACCTCGGGCATCGGTGAATCCGAGCAGGCCCTGCGCAGCCACGCCGAACAGGGCCAGTGGCCGCAGGGCTTCGATTACGCCCAGCAGGAAATGGGCACCGCCGCGCAGTTCGTGCGCCAGCGCAGCGGCGCACAGGGACCGGCGTGGACCCTGTCCACGGCGTGTTCGTCCAGTGCCAAGGCACTGATGTCAGCCGCGCGCATGCTGCGCGCCGGCATCGTCGATGCGGTGATCGCCGGTGGCGCCGATTCGCTGTGCCGCTTCACCGTGGCTGGCTTCAGCGCGCTGGAATCGGTGTCGGCGGCACGCTGCAACCCGTTCTCGCAGCACCGCGCCGGCATCAACATCGGCGAAGGCGCCGCGCTGTTCCTGCTCACCCGCGAGCTCGGCCCGGTGTGCCTGGCGGGGTGGGGCGAATCGGCCGACGCGCACCACATGTCCGCTCCCGACCCGCAGGGGCTGGGTGCCATCGACGCGCTGCAGCAGGCACTGCTGCGCGCAGGCTGGGGCGCCGACGAAGTGGATTACGTGAACCTGCATGGCACCGCCACCGGCCACAACGATGCGATGGAAAGCCTGGCGGTCTCGCAGGTGCTGGGCAACAGCGTGCCAGCCAGTTCGACCAAGCCGCTGACCGGGCACACGCTGGGTGCCTCGGGCGCGATCGAGGCCGCGCTGTGCTGGATCCTGCTGGCCGAGAACCCGCAGCAGCAGCTGCCGCCGCACTGGTGGGACGGCGTGGCCGACCCAGCGCTGCCGGTGTTGCCGCTGGTCGCACCGGCCACCCGCCTGGCGCAGCCGCCGCGACGGGTGCTGAGCAATTCGTTCGCTTTCGGCGGCAGCAACGCCGTGCTGGCACTGGAGCGTCGATGAACACGCTGTATGCAATCGAAGAGGTGGTGCCGCACCGCCAGGACATGTGCCTGCTGCAGCGCATCACGCATTGGGACCAGGACACCCTCGAGGCCGAACTGGTGGTGCCCGAGGCCGGCCTGTTCGTGGAGAACGGCGAAGTGCCGGCGTGGGTCGGCATCGAATACATGGCGCAGGCCATCGCGGCCTGGGCCGGCTGCCGCGCGCGTGCGGCCGGCAAGCCGCCGCAGCTGGGCTTCCTGCTCGGCAGCCGCCGCTACAGCAGCGCGCGCAGCAGCTTCCCCGCCGGTTCGCGGCTGCGCGTACAGGCGCGCTGCGAGCTGTTGGGTGACAATGGATTGGGGATGTTCGCCTGCCGCATCCTGGCAGGTGAGGACGAATGGGCGACAGCCAACGTGTCGGTGTTCGAACCGGCCGACGCGATGGCCTATCTGGAGAGTGGACAGGCATGACAGGGAATCGAAGCGTGCTGGTGACCGGCGCCAGCCGGGGCATCGGCCGGGCCATCGCGCTGCGCATCGCGCGTGATGGCTTCGACGTGGTGGTGCATTGCCGCAGCCGCCTGGAAGAGGCACAGGCCGTGGTGGCCGAGATCCATGCACTGGGCCAGCAGGCCCGCGTGCTGGCGTTCGACGTGGCTGACCGCGAGGCCGCACGCGCCGCGCTGGAGGCCGATGTCGAGGCGCATGGCGCGTACTACGGCGTGGTCTGCAACGCCGGCATCGCCCGTGATGGTGCTTTCCCGGCACTGTCGGCCGAGGATTGGGACCAGGTCATCCACACCAACCTGGATGGCTTCTACAACGTGCTGCATCCGCTGATCATGCCGATGGTGCGGCGGCGCAAGCCCGGCCGCATCGTCACCCTGTCGTCGGTGTCCGGACTGGCCGGCAACCGCGGCCAGGTCAACTACAGTGCCGCCAAGGCCGGCATCATCGGTGCCACCAAGGCCCTGGCGCTCGAACTGGCCAGCCGCCAGATCACCGTCAACTGCGTGGCTCCGGGCCTGATCGAGACCGAAATGCTCAACGATGAAGTGATCGAACACGCGCTCAAGCTGATTCCCGCTGGCCGTGTCGGCCGCCCCGACGAAGTGGCGGCGACGGTGGCGTTCCTGCTGTCCGAGCCGGCCGGCTACATCACCCGCCAGGTGATCTCGGTGAACGGGGGCATGCTCTGATGGCCGCCGATCGTCGCGTGGTGGTTACCGGTGCTGCGGCCATCAGTCCGCTTGGCCACGACTGGCCCACCATCGAAGCGCATCTGCGCAGCTGCCGCAATGCCGTGCGCACGATGCCCGAATGGGATGTCTATGCCGGCCTGAACACCAAGCTGGCCGCGCCGGCGCAGGACTTCGAGCTGCCGCCGAACTACAACCGCAAGACCACCCGCTCGATGGGCAAGGTCGCGGTCATGTCGGTGCGCGCCACCGAGGTGGCGCTGCGCGAAGCCGGCCTGCACGAGCATCCGGTACTGCGCAGCGGCCGTACCGGCGTGGCCTACGGCTCGTCCTCGGGCAGCCATGAGGCCACCGGCGAATTCGGGCGCATGCTCAACGAATTCACCACCGAAGGCATCAGTGCCACCACCTACCTGAAGATGATGAGCCACACCGCGCCGGTCAACATCGGCGTGTTCTTCGGTTTGTCCGGGCGCGTCTACACCACCTCCAGCGCCTGCACCTCGGGCAGCCAGGGCGTGGGCGCGGCCTATGAAGCGATCCGCAGCGGCAAGCAGACGGTGATGGTGGCCGGCGGTGCCGAGCAGCTCGATGCCACCGCTGCGGCGGTATTCGACACCCTGTTCGCCACCAGCGTGCGCAACGATGCGCCGCAGACCACGCCGCGCCCGTTCGATGCTGGCCGTGATGGCCTGGTGCTGGGCGAGGGTGCCTGTACGCTGATCCTGGAAGACCTGGAGCACGCGCAGGCGCGCGGTGCCACCATTCTTGCCGAGGTGGTCGGCTACGGCACCAACAGCGACGGCCAGCACGTCACCCAGCCCAGCGCCGACACCATGGCCCAGGCCATGCGCCTGGCGCTGGAGGATGCGGGCCTGGAGCCGGCGCAGATCGACTACGTCAACGCCCACGGCACCGCCACCGATCACGGCGACATCGCCGAGACTCAGGCCACCGCGCAGGTGTTCGGCAGCCGCATGCCGATCAGCTCGCTGAAGAGCTATGTCGGCCACATGCTCGGCGCCTGTGGTGCGTTCGAGGCCTGGATGAGCATCGAGATGATGCGTGCTGGCTGGTTCGCGCCGACCCTGAACCTGGCCGAGGTCGACCCGCGCTGTGGCCAGCTCGACTTCATCACCGGTCAAGGCCGCGAACTGCAGGCCGAGTACGTGATGAGCAACAACTTCGCCTTCGGCGGCATCAACACCTCGCTGGTGTTCCGCCGCTGGCGCGAGTGATCCACCGCCCCACCGCCGTTGTTCCCGCAACCTACCCGCACCCTCGACAAGGAGATGTTCCGATGCGCCGCACCCTGATGATCGCCACGGCCACCGCACTGCTGGCCCTGGCCTCCACCGCTTCTGCCCGCGATACCCGCGTGGAGCAGTCCCTGCAGGAACTGGTCAGTTCGCAGGCTGCCAAGGACGCCGGCATCGACGGCAGCGTCCGCTTCTACCTGGCCGGCCAGCCGGTCAGCGTGCAGCAGCGCCTGGGCGAAGACGTGACCAACAAGAAGACCAACGCCGCCAACAAGAGCGATGCCGAGGCCTGCCGCTGGGTCGCACTGTCGGCGCTGCGCGCGCTGCAGGACGGCGCCAAGTCGCGCGGCGCCAACGCCGTGGTCGACATCGTCAGCTACTACAAGAAGAACGAGTTCAAGAGCAGCACCAACTACGAATGCTACGCCGGTGCGATCCTCGCCGGCGTCGCGCTGAAGGGTACCTACGCCAAGGTCAAGTAAGCGCCTGCGTGGTGGCGGCTGTGGCTGAACGCCGCCGCCACATTGCTGAACCCCGCCGGGGAAACGCCGTCGATCACGCCGTCATCGTCGGCTGACGGCTTTCCCCGGTGTCGGCTTTCCGACACAATCATGGCTCTTCCCGGGTTATCGTCCCGCGGACATGCACGCCTACGTCTATAAAAGCCAACTCAAGCCGGACACCTACGTCTACGTTCCCCGTCGCGATGATTTCAGCGCGCTGCCTGCGCCGCTGCTCACCTCGCTGGGGACGCTCGCCTTCGTCCTGGACGTGGCCCTGGATGCCCAGCGCCGCCTGGCCCAGGCCGATCCGGAAAAGGTCCGCAGCGAAATGAGCGAGCGCGGGTTCTACCTGCAGGTGCCGCCGTCGGTGGCCAGCCTGATGCCGCGCCACTATGACTGACACGTCCCGTCCGCGCGCCCTGTCGATCGCCTTCGCCGTGGGTGCCGTACTGGCGCTGGGCGCCGCCGTGGGCGGCGTTCCGGGTGCCATCCTTGCCGCCCTGGCGCAGCCTGCGTTCGCGCTGGGTGTCTCGTGGTGGCGGCGCAGCCGCGCGCTGCTGCCGCTGAACGTGGTCGCGCGCCAGGACCTGCCGGCGCTGCTGGCGTTGTGGACGGCAGCGCCGTTGTTGCTGGCGCTGCTGCTGGCCTGGCCGCTGGCCGCACTGCGTGACAGCGGCAGCCTTGCGGCGGTGCTGGGCCTGAGCGTGCTGGTCAGTGCCGGCCTGCTGGCGGCCTGGCGCACCTGGCCGCTGTGGAACGATGTCGAACGCCTCGATGGCAGCCTGGCCCAGCACTGGCAGGCGCTGGCTGGGCGCGACCTGACCGCCTGGCGTGGCCTCGGCGTGGCCGCGCTGGTGATCGCGCTGGCCGCGCTGGTGGTGCTGCCGGCCTGGCCGGGCCTGCTGCCGGAAAGCGCGCGCTGGCCCGCCGCGCTGGCGGTCGTGCTGCTGTCGCCGGTGCTGCACCTGCTGCTGCAGCGGGTCGCGCCCGCGCCGCTGGTGTCGCTGCGCGCGAGCCCGTTGGCCACCGCCGGCAACGAGCACGAACCGATGTTCGCCGCCGCGGCCGAAACCGCGCCGCTGGAGGCGATGGCACCGCAGGAACTGACCCCGGCACTGTATGAAGCCGCCCGCCATGGCCGCATCGACCGGGGCCTGCAGCTGCTGCAGGCCGGTGCCGATCCGTATGCGCTGCCGGACCCGAACTGGCGCGACCAGCGCAGCCTGGCGGTGCTGGCGGCGGTGCTGCCGGACCTGCGCCTGCTGCGCGAACTGATCGCCCGCGGCGTCGATGTGAATGCGCCGCACCGGGGCATGACCCCGCTGCTGGCCGCCACCCGCGACAGCTGGCACGGCCGCCCCGAAGCGGTGATGACCCTGCTCGCCAACGGCGCCGACTCGCGTGCCGTCGACAGCGATGGCAACACCCCGCTGCACCATGCCGCGCGCAGTTCCGACCCGGGCGTGGCCGCGCTGCTGCGCGATGCCGCCGCCGAAGTCGATGCGTTGAACAACGAGGGCTGGTCGCCGCTGGCGGTGGCCTGCCAGGTCGGCAACTGGCGCCTGGCCCGCTTCCTGCTCGAACGCGGTGCGCGCAGCGAACCGGCCGAGGGCACGCCGGTGCTGCTGGCCGCCGCTGCCACCGAAGATGACGATCCGGCCGGGGTGCAGCTGCTGCTCAAGCACAAGGCGCGCGCCGACGCCCGCGATCGCCAGCGCCGCAGTGCATTGCACGAGGCGGCCCTGGCCGGCCACGTGGAGATCATCGGCGTGCTGCTCGGCGCCGGTGCCAATCTGGAAGCGCGCGATGCGCTGGGCCGTACGCCATGGCTGGAAGCGGCCCGTGCCGGTCGTGCCGCCGTGGTCGAGCATCTGCTGCCGCACAAGCCGGACCTGGTCGCGGTGGACGGCGAAGGCCGCAACGCGGTGCAGCTGGCGGCGATGGCCGAGGATGTCTCACCGCTGCTGATCAAGCGCCTGGTCGAACTGGGCATCGCCGCCGATGCCGCCGATCCGGTCGGTCGCCGTGCGGTGGACTACGCTGCCGAAGCCGGCCGCTGGGCGATCGTGGCTCTGCTGGACCCCTCCTATCCGTTGCCGGCCGCGGTCAGTGATGGCCTGGCCGAGCGCGGCGAAGCCGCCAGTGCCAGTGGCCTGCTGCCGGACCGTCCGCCGTTGACCCTGCTGCGTGAAGCGCTGGGCTTCGGCAACACCGAAGGCATGGCCGCGCTGGCCAAGCTGTGCCAGCCGGAAGAACTGGGTGGCCTGCTGCTCGATCCGGAACTGGCGCTGGAGCCGCGTGCGGTCGATTGGCTGCTGGCCCACGGTGCCGATCCCTACGTGCGTGACGCCTGTTCCGACACGCCGATGTTCGCGCTGTTGTCGCGCGGCATCGACGCGGTGCCGGCGCTGCAGGTCATGCTGCAGCGTGGCCTGTCGCCGGCCGGACGCGGTGGCCTGGCACGCTTCCTCGCCGCGTGTGCGCAGCACGACCAGGCCGCCCGTGGCCTGGAACAGCTGGCACTGGAACTGCTGGAACGTGGCGCCGATCCGTTCGCCGCCTCGCCGGCCGGTGATCCGCCGCTGTCGCTGGCGGTGCGCCTGGGCTGGCTGCGCCTGCAGCAGGCCCTGCTCAAGGCCGGTGTCGATCGCGAAGCGCGCGACAGCCATGGCATGACCGCATTGCATCTGGCCACCGCATTGGCCCGCGAAGGCGCGCTGAAGCTGCTGGTGCAGCACGGTGCCTCGCCGGAAGCCCGTGCCGCCGACGGCCAGACGCCGCTGGGCGTGGCGCTGTCGATTGGTCGCCGCGATCTGGCTGACTGGCTGGACTGGCGGGTGTGGCCGTTGCCGCGCCGTACCCTGCGCGAGGCCGATCTGCCGGCCGCCGCGATGGCCGGTGATGTGGACGCCGTGCGCCGCCTGATCGACCTGGGCTTCGCCGTTGATGCGGTCGACGCACAGGGCTGCACCGCGCTGCTGCGCGCCGCCGGTGGTGGCCATCTGGCGGTGACTGACCTGCTGCTGGCGCGTGGCGCCGATCCGCAGCACGCTGCGGCCAGTGGGGCTACGCCGCTGTCGGCGGCGGTCAGCATGCGCCAGGTGGATATCGTCTCGGCCCTGCTCGACGCCGGCGCCAAGCTGGAACACCGCCTGCCGGGCGGCGTGACCGTGCTGATGCTGGCCTCGGCGCTGGGCCTGCCGGACATCGTCGCGCGCCTGCTCACTGCCGGTGCCGACGTGCATGCCGGTGATGCGCAACAGCTGGGCCCGCTGCACTGCGCCGCACTGTACGGTTTCAGTGCCCGCGACCGCTCGCGCCTGCTGGCCCTGCTCGACACCCTGCTGCTGGCCGGTGCCGAACCGGACCAGGCCGCTGCCGGTTCGGTGACGCCGCTGCTGCTGTTGCTGGGTGCGCGTGCCGAGCCGGGTACCGCCTGCGACGAGCAGGTGGTGATGGCGGCGGTGGAGCGCCTGCTGGATGAAGACGTCAGCCTGGACGTGCGCGATCCGCGCGGTTTCGGCCCGCTGCACCTGGCCGCGCTGCATGGCCTGCCGCTGCTGGTGCAGCGCCTGCTGCGTGCCGGTGCCGATCCGGAAGTGCGCGACAGCCTCAACCGCAGCCCGCGCGAGATCGCGGTGATGCGTGGCTTCATCGACGTGGCCGGTGAGTTCGAACCGCGCGTGCCGGGCGTTTCGTCGATGGCGCGGTTCCTGCGCGACAACGGCTGATTCCTGGAAAAGGGTCGTGCCGGCCGCTGGCCGGCAACCGCAATCTGTGGTGGGTGCCGACCGTTGGTCGGCCCCCTACTTGCCGTCGCTTTCCGCGTCGGCCTCGAACAGATGCATCAGGTCGTTGCGTGCATCGCGCGAGGTCTGGATCACCGCCGCCTCGTCGTCGTACACCAGATACTGGTCGCGCAGCAGCTGTTCGTCGTGCTCGCGGAAGCGCTGCACATGGCGTTCGGCAACGTCCGGTGCCACGCCCAGCGCGGTCAGCACGCGGCCGCTCATCTCCAGGCTGGTGCCGAACACTTCGCGGAACGGCTCGGCCGACATGTCCATCAGGCGCCACGCATGCTGGCGGTTGCGTGCACGCGCCAGCACCGTCGCGTCCGGGTACAGCCGACGCACCATGCGCACCGCGCGCAGGTTGGTCTCCGGGTCGTCCACAGTGATCACGAACACATCAATGTGCTCACCGCCCGCCGCACGCAGCATCTCCGGCCGGGTCGGGTCGCCGTAGTAGAGCTGGTTGCCGAAGCGGCGCAGGTCGGCCACGGTGTCCGGGTTCGCTTCCAGCGCGACGAACGGCACCTTCTGCGCGGTCAGCAGGCGCGCGATCACCTGGCCGAAACGGCCCATGCCGGCGATCAGCACCTTCGGCCGATTGTCCGGCGCCACCTTGTCGGCCTCGGCGGCCTGACGCGGTGCGGCCTTCTCCTGGCCGAGCAGCTTAAGCAGCGCAATCATCAGCAGTGGCGTGATCGCCATCGACAGGCCGACGATGGCCACCAGCCGGTCATGGTTGGCGTTGCCCAGCAGGTGCGCGCGCTGCGCTTCGTTGAACACCACGAAGGCGAACTCGCCGCCCAGCCACAGCACGCTGCCCAGCAGCAGCGACTGTCGCGAACTGAGTTTGGCGATACGCCCGATCACGTAGAGCAGGCTGAACTTGACCACCAGCAGGATCGCCACGCCGGCAGCGATCAGCCACGGCTCGGCGGCGATGCGGTCCAGATCGATGCCCATCCCCACCGCGATGAAGAACAGGCCCAGCAGCAGCCCCTTGAACGGCTCGATCTGCGCTTCCAACTCGTGCCGGAACTCCGAATCGGACAGCAGCACGCCGGCCAGGAACGCGCCCAGGCTGGGGCTGAGGCCGGCTTCCTGCATGAACCAGGCGGTGCCCAGCACCATCAGCAGTGCCGTGGCGGTGAATACTTCCGGGCTGCGGGTGCGCGCGATGATGCTGAACACCTTGCGCAGCACCGGTCGCCCGCACAGGATCACCACGGCCAGCGCACCGAGGGCCACGGCGGCGTCTTCCCAGCGCAGGGTCTCGTTCTTCACCCCGCCCAGCAGCGGGATGGCCGCCAGCAGCGGAATCGCGATCAGGTCCTGGAACAGCAGGATGGCGAACCCGAGCCGGCCATGGTCGCTGTTGATCGCCTTGTGCTCGGACAGCAGCTGCAGGCCCACCGCGGTGGATGACAACGCCAGCGCCACGCCCACCACCAGCGCGCTTTTCCATTGGAAATGGTCAAGCAGCAGCAGGCCGCCCAGCACCAGCCCGGACAACGCCACCTGTGCCGTGCCGGCGCCGAACACCGAGCGCCGCATCACCTTCAGGCGTGCCGGCGACAGCTCCAGGCCGATCACGAACAGCAGCATCACCACGCCGATCTCGGCGGCACCGAGGATGCGGTCGGCGTCCTGCACGAAGCCCAGCCCGTCCGGGCCCAGCACCACACCGGCGGCCAGGTAGCCCAGCACCGCGCCGAAGCCGAACTTCTTGAACACCGGCACGGCGATGACCGCCGCCAGCAGCAGCACCAGGGCCAGTTCCAGACCACCGCTATGCATGGGAATACCTGGTCATCGGCGGAGCCCGCTGTGCGTCCATTCGGGTGGGGGAAGGGGTGGCGAGTACCACCGCGTCATTATGCGCGCCGGCCTGTGTATGCACGAGAACAACCTGCCGGGCAGGCGCCCTGCGCACAGCGGCCGGGTTGACCTGCATGGCCCACGGGTCCAGACTGCCCGCCGCTGGCGGCGCGTCCGCCGGCACACGCATCCCGGAGTCCCCAACCCATGTCCAGCGACAGTAGAAGTCGACCTCGTTCGACGCCAGCGATGGCCACCGCCTGACATCGGGACGGTTTGCCTGCGTTGGCGTTGCGCGAGGTCGCACCCCCACAAGGCAAACCCGATGAACCAGAAGCAATTGCTGCGCCCGGTGGCCGATGCCGCCGCACTGGCCGCACCATTGGCGAACTACAACACCGCCGATGCGGTGGAATTCCTCAACACGCTGGAACTCGTGCGCGCTGCGGAAACGCTGGCCGCGCTGCCGTTGCCGCGTGCGGTGAAGATGCTGGAGGCACCGGAACTGCACCGCAGCGGCGAACTGGTAGCCGCGCTGCCGCCGGCCCGCGCCGCCGCCCTGCTTGGGCTGATGGCCGATGACCGTGCCACCGACATCGTCCACGAGCTGGACGAGGAAGAGCGCGCGCGGCTGATCCCGCTGCTGGGCACCGACGCCCGCCAGGCCATCCAGAAGCTGCTCAGCTACCCGCCCAACACCGCCGGCGCGCTGATGACCACCGAGTACGTGGCGGTACCCGCCAGCTGGACCGTGGCGCAGACCCTGCAGCACATCCGCCAGGTCGAGCGCACCCGCGAGACCGTGTACGCCATCTACGTGCTCGACCCGGCCAGCCAGCAGCTGCAGCAGGTGGTGACCATGCGCCGGCTGATCACCGGCCTGCCGGAGGAGTCGATCCTGGACGTGGCCCAGGTCAATCCGCCGGTGACGGTGGATGCGCTGATGGACCAGGAAGAAGTGGCGCGGCTGATCCGCCGCCACGACCTGCTGGCGATTCCGGTGGTCGATGCGCAGCTGCAGATGCTCGGCATCGTCACCGTGGACGACGTGCTCGATGCACTGATCGAGGAATCCACCGAAGACGCGCATAAGTTCGGTGGCATGGAAGCGCTGGACAAGCCGTACATGCAGATCGGCTTCTTCGAGATGCTGCGCAAGCGCGCCGGATGGCTGAGCGTGCTGTTCCTGGGCGAGATGCTGACCGCCAGCGCGATGCAGCACTACGAGGACGAACTGGCGCGCGCGGTGGTGCTGACCCTGTTCATCCCACTGATCATGAGTTCGGGCGGCAATTCCGGTTCGCAGGCCACCTCGCTGCTGATCCGCAGCCTGGCGCTGCGTGAACTGCGCCTGCGCGACTGGTGGAAGGTGGCCATCCGCGAGATCCCGACCGGCATGGTGCTGGGTGCCATCCTCGGCTGCCTGGCGATCGTGCGCATCGTGATCTGGCAGCTGGGCGGCCTGCATGACTACGGCGAGCACTGGATCCTGCTGGCGATCACCATCGGTGCCGCCCTGGTCGGCATCGTCACCTTCGGCTCGCTGTCCGGCTCGATGCTGCCCTTCATCCTCAAGCGGCTCGGCTTCGACCCGGCCAGCGCCTCGGCGCCGTTCGTGGCCACCCTGGTGGATGTCACCGGCCTGGTGATCTATTTCAGCATCGCCGCGATGATCCTGCACGGCACGCTGCTGTAACAAAAAAGGGGACGGAGGGGATTAAGTCGTTTGTGCACAAACGACTTAATCCCCTCCGTCCCCTTTTTTGGGTACCGTAGGCGCATGAGTACCTACCACCTGCAGTCTGTGTTCCGTCCGCAGTCGGTCGCGGTGATCGGCGGCAGTCCGCGTGAGCGTTCAGCCGGCCGTGCGGTGATGCGCAATCTGCGCGGCACCGGCTTCCCCGGCAAGGTGGCGTGGATCAACCCGCGGCATGCCGAGATCGATGGCATCCGCACGATCAAGCGGCTGAAGGACCTGGACTGGGTGCCCGACCTGGTGGTGATCACCGCACCGGCGGCGATCGTGCCGCAGGTGGTGCGTACCGCTGCCGAGCGTGGCGTGCAGGCGGCGATCATCCTCACTGCGCACCTGGGCGAAGGCCCGGGTTCGTTGTCCGCACAGGTAGAGGCGGTGGCGCGCAAGCATGGCCTGCGCATCCTCGGGCCGCACTGCCTGGGCGTGATCGCGCCGCACGCGCGACTCAATGCCAGTATCGCCGCACATTTCCCGCAGGCAGGTGACCTCGCCCTGATCTCCGAATCCTCGGCGATCGCCGCCGCGCTGGTGGAGTGGGGCGTAGCGCGCTCGGTCGGCTTCTCCGCGGTGGTCTCGCTGGGCGACACGATGGACGTCGACTTCGGCGACCTGCTCGACTACTTCGCCACCGACTACCGCACCCGCGCCATCCTGCTCTATGTCGAGCAGATCAAGGACGCGCGCAAGTTCATGTCGGCCGCGCGTGCCGCCGCCCGCGCCAAGCCGGTGGTGGTGGTGAAGTCCGGCCGCGCCGAACGCGTGCAGCCGGGCAGTCGTGATACCCATGTGCAGGCACTGGCCCGCGCCGACGACGTGTACGGCGCCGCGTTCAACCGTGCCGGCCTGCTGCGCGTGGGCGCGCTGGACGAACTGTTCACTGCTGCGGAGTCGCTGGGGCGGCTGGGTACATTCCCTGGTCGTCGGCTGGCGATTCTCAGCAACGGCGGCGGCGTCGGTCGCCTCGCCGTGGACCAGCTGATCGCATTGCGTGGCACCCTGGCCAACCTGTCCGACACCACGGTCGAAAAGCTGGACGCCGTGCTGCCGCAGGGCTGGTCGCGCAGCAATCCGGTCGACATCGTGGTCGACGCCGATGGTGACCGCTATGCCGCGGCCATCGAAGCGCTGCTGGCCGACAACGAGAACGACGCGGTGATGGTGGTCAACGTGCCGACCGCATTCACCTCGTCCGCAGACGCTGCGCAGGCGCTCACCCGCACGCTCGGCCTGCGTCCGCGCCATCATCGCGACAAGCCGGTGTTCGCGGTGTGGCTGGGCAACGATGACCAGGCCACCGCCACGCTCAACGCGGCGCGGGTGCCGACCTATCCGACCGAGGCGGAGGCAGTACGCGGCTTCCAGCATCTGGTGCGTTACCGTGAAGCGCAGAACGCCCTGATGGAAACGCCACCCAGCCTGCCGCAGGACTTCAGTGTCGATGCAGCGGCCGCACGCGCGCTGGTCGATGCCGCGCTGGCCAACGGCCAGCAGTGGCTGGACCCGCTGGCCACCCATGAACTGCTCAAGGCCTACGGCATTCCGTCCGCACCGGTGATGCATGCGCGCGATGCGCACGAGGCGATGGACCTGGCGCAGCCGCTGCTCGAGCGCGGTGCCACGGTCGCACTGAAGATCCTGTCACCGGACATCCCGCACAAGTCGGAAGTGGACGGCGTGCGCCTGAACCTGTCCACGTTGCCGGCGGTGCAGAGCGCGGCCAACGCGATCCTGTCGCGCGCACGCCAGCTGCGGCCGGATGCCCGCATCGATGGCCTGCTGGTGCAGCCGACCATTGTTCGCCCGAAGGCGCGTGAACTGATTGTCGGCATCGCCGATGACGCGACGTTCGGCCCGGTGATCGTAGTCGGTCGTGGCGGTACCGCAGTTGAAGTGATCAATGACAAGGCGTTGGCGTTGCCGCCGCTGGACCTGCGCCTGGCCCATGAGCTGATCGGGCAGACCCGGGCTTCGCGCATCCTCAAGGCCTATGGCGATGTGCCCGCCGCCGACGAGCGCGCACTGGCGCTGGCGCTGGTCAAGCTGGCACAGCTGGCCGCGGACATTCCCGAAGTGCGCACGCTGGACATCAACCCGCTGCTGGTCGACAGCAAGGGCATTCTTGCCCTCGACGCACGCGTGGCGGTGGCGCCGTCGCGCATCCTGCACAAGGGCCGTGGCCATCCGCGCTTCTCGGTGTTCCCGTACCCGAAGGAGTGGGAGCGCACCATCGAACTGTCCGACGGCGGCCGCGCCTTCGTGCGGCCGGTGCGGCCGGAAGACGATGCACTGTTCCGTGCGTTCTTCGCCCGGGTCAGTGACGAGGACCTGCGCCTGCGCTTCTTCCAGTCGGTGAAGCACTTCAGCCACGAATTCATCGCGCGCCTGACCCAGCTCGATTACGCACGCTCGATCGCACTGGTGGCGATCGAGCCACGCAGCGGCGAAATGCTTGGCGCGGTGCGCCTGCACGCCGATGCCGATTACCACCGTGGCGAATACGGCATCCTGATCCGCTCGGACCTGAAGGGCCACGGCATCGGCTGGCGGCTGATGGCGATCATGATCGAGTACGCCAAGTGGCTGGGCCTGGACGTGGTCGAAGGCCAGGTGCTGCGCGAGAACAGCACCATGCTGGCGATGTGCCAGAGCCTGGGGTTCAAGACGAAACTCGACCCGGACGACCCGACGGTGATGATGGTGACCCTGCCGGTGCAGCAGGTCGAAGTGCCTGAGACCCCTCTGTAGAGCCGAGCCCACGCTCGGCTGCCTTGCATCGCACGGGCGCGCCTGAGCCGAGCATGGACTCGGCTCTACAGTATCAACGCACCGGCTCCACCACCACCGCCGTGCCATAGCACAGAACCTCGGTCAGCCCGGTCATCACATCGGTGGCGTCGTAGCGCATGCCGATGATCGCGTTGGCGCCCAGCTGCCGCGCGTGCTTGACCATGTCGCGGTAGGTTTCCTCGCGGGCCTGTTCGCACAGTTCGGTGTAGATGGTGATGTTGCCGCCGAACAGGGTCTGGATGCCGCCGAGGAAATTGCCGACGATCGAGCGCGAGCGCACGGTGATGCCGCGTACCACGCCGAGGTTGCGCACCACGCGATGGCCGGGCAGCTCGAAGGCGGTGGTGACCAGCGCATCGTCGAAACGCAGCGCGGGCGGGGACGTGGGGCTGCTGTTGTAGGGGTCTGCCATGGTCGCGTCCGTGTCGTAGAGTCGAGCTTGCTCGACTCTACAGTGCAATCACCCGTTGCGGCATGGTGCCGTCACCCCGCCGGCGCGACAATATCCCCATGACCGACCGTATCCCCCTGTTGCTGCTGCCCGGCCTGCTCAACGATGCCGAGCTGTGGCGTGCGCAGATGGCCGACCTGGCCGACATCGCTGACTGCACGGTAGGCGACCAGACCCGTGGCGAGACCCTCCAAGCGGTCGCCGAGGACGTGCTCGCACAGGCACCGGAGCGCTTTGCGCTGGCTGGTTTCTCACTGGGCGGCTTCGTTGCCCAGCAGATCCTGCGCATTGCGCCGGAGCGCGTGCTGCAGCTGGCGCTGATCGATACCTCGATCCACGCCGATTCACCGGAACGTGCCGAACAACGCCGCAGCCAGCGCGCCAGCGTGCGCCTGCCGGGCAGGTTCCACGGCTTCGGCGATGCGCTGATGCGCAGCTACATCGACGCCTCGCGGCTGGACGACTACGTGCTGGTGCAGCGCGTGCGCGACATGACCGCCCGCCTGGGGGCGGAGGTATTCCTGCGCCAGAGTGCGCTGGAGCGGCGCGACGGCCATGACGTGCTGGCGGGCTACCAAGATCCGCTGTTGATCGTCTGCGGGGCCAACGACCGCATCACGCCGCTGGCAGTGAGCGAGGAAATGCACGACCTGGTGCCGCACTCGCAGCTGGTGGTGGTGCCCGATTGCGGGCACCTGGCCCCGATGGAAAAGCCGGACGAGGTCAGTGCAGCGATGCGTGGGTGGTTGCTGCAGGGTAGGGAGTGAACGGTAGGTGCCGACCTGGGTCGGCATGCTGTTTCAACGATCAATCACAGGTCAGTGCCGACCCAGGTCGGCACCTACCGATTTGGTTCCGCAACCGCGGTCGGCCTCAATCCCAGGCCGGCGCAATGCCTTCCGGGTTGGCCAGGCGGTGCCCACGATCCAGCTTGGCGATCTGCGCCATGTCTTCGTCGGTGAGGCGGATTGCTGCCGCTTCCAGGTTGCCCGACAGGTTCTCGCGCTTGGTCGAAGACGGAATGACCGAGTAACCCTGCTGCAGTGCCCAGGCCAGTGCGATCTGCGCGGGCGTGGCCTGGTGACGGCCGGCAATGGCCTGGATCACCGGGTCCTTGATCACCTCGCCATAGGCCAGGCTCATGTAGGCGGTAATGTGGATGCCGTTGTCCTGCAGGAACTTCACCAGCAGGCGGTTCTGCAGGTACGGATGGATCTCGATCTGGTTGGTGGTGATCGCATCGGCGCCGAGGATCTCGATCGCCTTGCGGGTCTGTGCGATGGTGAAGTTGGAGATGCCGATCTCCTTCGTCAGGCCCTGTACCTTGGCCTCGGCCAGTGCGGTCAGGTACTCCTCCATCGGCACGTCGACCTTGTCGTTCGGCGACGGCCAGTGGATCAGTGCCAGGTCGACGTGGTCGGTGCGCAGCTTCTGCAGGCTGGTGCGCAGGCTGGCCAGCAGCGCTTCGCGCTTGAACTCGGTGATCCAGACCTTGGTGGTCAGGTAGATCTCATCGCGCGGCACACCGGAGTCGGCAATGGCCTGGCCGACCTCGGCTTCATTGCCGTAGATCTGTGCGGTATCGATGGCGCGGTAGCCGACATCCAGCGCGTTGCGCACGGAGTCGATCACGGTCTGGTCTTTGAGGCGGAAGGTGCCGAGACCGAAGGCGGGGACAGTCATGGGGAGCTCCAGCAGAGGGGAGGGATGCGAATATCCGGCAAAGGGTAGGCCAGTGGCCGCATACGTGCCGGCAACGGTGCATTGCACCACCGTACCGGCAGGGTGCCGGCACGGCATGACCTGTCTCAATGCGCGGCCACGGCGATGCCATCGGCGCGATCATCGATGCCATCACGACGGTCCAGGCGGCCGCTGAGCGCGGTCAGCGCATACGCGCCCAGTACCACCAGTGCGCCCAGCCACGGCGTGTGCATCAGGCCGATGTTCTCCACTACCAGGCCACCGAGCGAGGCGCCCAGCGCGATGCCGATGTTGAAGGCGGCGATGTTCAGCCCCGAGGCCACGTCGGTGGCCTGCGGCGCATAGCGCTGCGCCTGCTTGACCACATAGACCTGCAGGCCGGGCACGTTGCCGAAGGCCACGGCGCCCAGCGCCAGCACGGTCAGCAGCATCAGCCAGGCGTTCCAGGCGGTGAAGGTGAGCGCGAACAGCACGATGGCCAGCAGCGCGAAGATGCGCTTCAGCGCGGGCACCGGGCCCATGCGGTCCGCCATGCGCCCGCCCCACAGGTTGCCGATCGCCACTGACACGCCGTACACCAGCAGCACCAGGCTGACCGCATTGGCCGAGAAACCGGTGACGTCCTGCAGGATCGGCGCCAGGTAGGTGAAGGCCAGGAAGGTCCCGCCATAACCCAGCGTGGTCATCGCATAGACCAGCAGCAGGCGCGGCTGGGCCAGCACGGCCAGCTGCTGGCGGAAGCTGGACGGCGCGCTCTGCGGCACGCTGCGCGGCACGAACAGCAGCGCACCCAGCAATGCGATCACGCCGAGCCCGGCCACCGCCAGGAAGGTGGCGCGCCAGCCCAGGTGCTGGCCGATGAAAGTGCCCAGCGGCACACCGGTCACCAGCGCCACGGTCAGGCCGGTGAACATGATGGCGATGGCACCGGCGGCCTTCTCCTTCGGCACCACTGCGGTGGCGATGATCGAACCGATCGAGAAGAACACGCCGTGGGCCAGGCCGGTGAGGATGCGCGCGGCGATCAGCGACGTGTAGCCCGGCGCCAGGAAGGCGATGACGTTGCCAAGCGTGAACAGCACCATCAGGGCTACCAGCAGCGACTTGCGCGGCACGCGGCCGGTGAGCGCGGTCAGCACCGGCGCACCGATGGCCACCCCGAGGGCATACAGCGAGACCAGCAGGCCTGCGGAGGGCAGGCTGACCTGCAGATCGGCGGCAATGGTGGGAATCAGGCCGACGATGACGAACTCGGTGGTGCCGATGGCGAAGGCACCGAGGGTCAACGCCAGCAGGGCGAGGGGAATGCCACGGATCATGGCCGGCTCCGGAGGGAAGGAAGGCGCGCAGTGTGCGCGGTGCACCTTTGCCGAAAAACCAGTCTTCACGCCAATCACTATTGCCGCTCAGTCAATAATGGCGGGATGAAGACTACGCTCGATGAAATGCAGGCCTTCCTCGCGGTGATCGACAGCGGGTCGATCAGTGCCGCTGCCGAGCAGCTGGGGCAGACGCCCTCGGGCGTGAGCCGTGCGCTGGGGCGGCTGGAGGACAAGCTGGGGATCACCCTGCTGACCCGCACCACCCGCCGCCTGCACCTGACTGCCGAGGGCGAGGCGTTCCTGCGCCATGCACGGGCGATCATCGATGCGGTGGAATCGGCCGAGGAACAGATGGCGGCACGCCGCGAGCGCCCGGCAGGGCGCCTGCGCGTGGATGCGGCGATGCCGTTCGTGCTGCACGTGATCGCGCCGCTGGTGAGCGGCTATCGTGCGCGCTACCCGGAAGTGCAGCTGGAGTTGAACAGCTCCGACCGCTACATCGACCTGCTGGAGCGGCGCACCGATCTGGCGATCCGGATCGGGCCACTGGCCGACTCCACGTTGCATGCGCGGCCGCTGGGGCGGTGCCAGCTGCGGCTGGTGGCAAGCCCGGCCTACCTGGCTGCACACGGCGAACCGGCCAGCGTCGCCGCACTGGGCCAGCACACACTGCTCAGCTTCAACGAGCCGGAGTCACTCAACCGCTGGCCGTTGCCCGGAGAGTCGGATGGGCTGCTGCTGGTGCGGCCGGACATCGCCGTGTCCAGTGGCGAGACACTGCGCCGTCTGGCGGTGGAAGGTGTCGGCATCACCTGCCTGTCCGACTTCGTCACCGATAGCGACCGCGCTGCTGGCACCCTGGTGCCGGTGCTGGCGGCGCAGACGCTGGATGTGTACCAGCCGATCCACGCGGTGTATTACCGCAACACGGCGGTATCGGCGCGGATCAGCTCGTTCCTGGATTACCTGGGTGAAGCAATGGCGCAGAGCGGTTACCTGCGCTGATCGGATTCGGGTGGGTGCGGACCGTGGGTCCGCACTGCACCTGCCATCGCCCGACCAACGGTCGGGCGCTACCCATCTGACGCTGGCCAGCAACCGGACCAATCAGGCCGCGCGCGCCAACCCGCCCTTCGCATCCGCCGTGGTCGACAGGTCGAACACATCCACCGCCTCGATCAACCGGTTCGCCTGCTGTTCCAGGCTGCGTGCCGCGGCGCTGGCTTCCTCCACCAGCGCAGCGTTCTGCTGGGTGGTGCCGTCCATCTGGATCACGGTCTGGCTGACCTGCTCGATGCCCGCGCTCTGTTCCTGCGAGGCGGCGGAAATCTCGGCCATGATGTCGGTCACGCGCTGCACCGAGGCCACGATCTCGGCCATGGTGTCACCGGCCTCACGCACGCGCTGTGCACCGTGCCCCACCTGTTCCACCGAGGCTTCGATCAGCGACTTGATCTCCTTCGCCGCCGCCGCCGAACGCTGCGCCAGCGTGCGGACCTCGCTGGCAACCACCGCGAAGCCACGGCCCTGCTCGCCGGCACGCGCGGCTTCCACCGCAGCGTTCAATGCCAGGATGTTGGTCTGGAAGGCGATGCCATCGATCACGCTGATGATCTCGGCGATCTGCCGTGACGAGGTTTCGATCGCGCCCATCGTCGCCACCACCTGGCCGATCACGCTGCCGCCCTGCGAGGCGACCGCGTGCGCGCCGATCGCGAGCTGGTTGGCCTGGCGCGCATGTTCGGCGTTCTGGCGCACGGTGGAGGTCAGCTCCTCCATCGATGCCGCCGTCTCCTCCAGGTTGGCGGCCTGCTGCTCGGTGCGGCGCGACAGGTCATTGTTGCCGGCGGCGATCTCCGCGGCGGCGGTGTGGATGTTGCCGGACGCGTGCTTGATGTCGGTGACGATGGTCGCCAGCTGCGCGGCGGTGGTGTTGGCGTCACCGGCGATGCGCGCGAACACGCCCTGGAAATCACCGTGCATGCGCGCGCCGAGGCGGCCGTCGGCAATCGCGCGCAGCATGCTGGAAACCTCGCCCAGGTTCAGCTCGGTGGCCTGCATCAGGCGGTTCAGGCCGTCGACCATCACGCGGAAGTCATGCTCGAAGCGCGCGCTGTCGCCACGCTGGCTGAAGTCGCCGGCGGCGGCTGCTTCGGCCAGGCGGCGGATCTCGCCGTTGATCATGCCGAGATTGGCCTTGGCGGTATCCAACGCGTTGGTGATCACGGCCTTTTCGCCGGGCAGGCGTTCCATGTCCTGGCTGAGGTCGCCGACGGCGTAACGCCCCATGATCGCGATCGCGCGCATCTTCACCTGGATGTGCGCATCCACCAGCGTGTTGCTGTCGGCCACCATGGTGCCGAACGCGCCGGGGAAGGCGCTGGCGTCCATGCGGTGGCTGATGGTGCCGGCCTCATGCGCCTGCGCCATCGTGGCCTGTGCATCCAGCACGCCGCGCAGCGTGGACTGCACCGCCTGCATGGCCTGCGCGAGGCGGCCGATCTCGTCGCGGCTGCGCACCTGCACCACGTGTTGCAGGTCGCCGGCAGCCACTGCACGTGCAGCGGCTTCCACCGCCAGTACCGGCTGCACCACCGCGCGCCGCAGCCACCAGGCCAGGCCCATCAACAGCAGCACGGCAGCCAGCACGGTCAGCGCCGCACACAGCAGCAGGGTCTGGCGTGCCTGCTGCGAGCGTGCCGTCACCGCCGCTTCGGCAACCTGCGTGGCGTGCGTGCTCAGCGCATCCAGTGCGGTCGCCACGGGGCGATCCCTTCCGCGCACGAGGTTGTCGCCGGCAGCGGGATCGTAGCCGGCCTCCGCAAATGCCTGCAGGGCGGCGTGATAGTCCTTCTGCAGCTGCGCATGCAGGCCGATGAAGGCCTGTGCCAGATCACGCGTGCGCGCGTCCGGGCTGGCCAGCAGGCCCTTGGCCAGCTGCTCGACCAGACGGCCCTCGCTGTCGAAGGCGTCCAGATGGCGCTGGCGCAGCGCATCGTCGTGGCTGCGCAGCAGCACATTCTTCCATTCCTGCACCTGGCCGCGGAACTCGCGCTGCAGGCGTTCTGCATCGCGGCTGTGCGCGACTTCGGGTGGAACCTCGGTGGACAGTTTCAACCAGGCGGAGGCCAGGCCGGCGAGGGCGCACAACAGGACCACGGCCAAGCCAACGGAGACCGCACCAAGCAGCTTGGACTGCAGGCGCGGTGCACGGACAGACGCATTCATGTGGAAGGACTCTCGGGAAGGGGCGATTCGGTATCGACCCGTGTGGGCCCCTCTGAAGTGCGACGTGTATCACATTACCGTTTCGTTTAGCGATGTGAAGGAAGTGTTTCATAGGACAGATGTGTCCATATGGAACGAAAGCAGACCCTCGACAGGCGATTTAAATGTAACTATTCTTGTTACATGAAATCCGCGAACCCGCTCTCCGATGCGCTGCACGTGATGGCCCATCTGGTCGGCCAGCCGGGCCCGCGCACCTCCGAACAGCTGGCCGCGTGCCTGCCGACCCATCCGGTGGTGATCCGCCGCCTGCTGGCGCAGATGCACAAGGCCGGTCTGGTGCGCAGCACCCGTGGCCACGGCGGTGGCAGCCTGCTGGCACGCGATCCCGCAACGATCACCCTGCATGACATCTATCTGGCCGTGGGCGCACCACCGCTGGTGCAGGTCGGCGCCCGCGATTCCGGCGGCGGCTGCCCTATCCAGCAGCTGGTCAACAGCGCCCTGCTCGAAGGGGCGCGCGAAGCACAGCGCCTTCTCGAACAGCGGCTGCAGGCGACCACGCTGGACCAGCTCGGCGCCGACTTCGCCCGCCATCTCGCCCATCACCGTTCCCTGGAAGGTCATCATGAATCCTGATGTGCTCATCGTTGGCGGCAGCTATGCCGGCATTGCCGCCGGCCTGATCCTCGCCCGCGCCCGCCGCCCGGTCACGGTCATCGACGCCGGATTGCCGCGCAACCGCTTCGCAAGCCATTCGCATGGCGTGCTGGGGCTGGATGGCACCAGTGGCGCCGAGCTGCTGAAGACCGCGCGCCAGCAACTGCTGGACTACCCCAGCGTACGCTGGCTGCACGCCGAGGCCGTGCAGGCATCCGCCACCGCCGCGGGCGTCGAAGTGCACACCGCTGATGGCCAGGTGCTGGCTGCTCGCAAGCTGCTGCTGGCCAGTGGTATCACCGACCAGCTACCGGAACTGCCGGGGCTGGCCGAGCGCTGGGGCAGCACCGTGCTGCATTGTCCCTACTGCCATGGCTACGAAGTGGGTGGTGGCGCAATCGGTCTGCTTGGTGGGCACCCGATGTCCGCCAGCAAGGCGCCGCTGTTCGCCGATTGGGGAAATGTCACCTTCTTCAGCCAGGGCCTGCCGATCACCGATGAGGAGCGGGCCGCCATGCAGCAGCGCGGCGTGCAGATCGAGACCGCGCCGGTGGTGGGCGTGCAGGGCGACCAGCCGACCTGGCTGGAAGTGGAGTTGGCTGATGGCCGCCGCATCGCGCAACGCGCGCTGTTCGTGCCGGCCACGCAGACGATGGCGACGCCGCTGGTGCAGCAGCTGGGCTGCACCCTGGTGGAAAGCCCGCTGGGCGTGCTGATCGAGGTCGATGCGATGAAGCAGACCTCGTTGCCGAACGTGTACGCCGCCGGCGATGCAACCACAGTTGGCAACATCACCCTGGCTGCTGCCGAGGGCGTGCGTGCGGGCATCGGCGTGCACCACGCGCTGGTGACTGAAGACAGCGTGGCGCGCTGAACGTGTTCCGGTGGGTGCCGGCCTTGGCCGGCACCGTTCCATTACCCTTTCACGCACAGCACCTGCCGCAGTGTGTGCACCACGTCCACCAGGTCCAGCTGGGCGGCCATGACATCATCGATCGACTTGTACGCCGCCGGTGACTCGTCCAGCACGCCGCTGTCCTTGCGGCACTCAACGTGTGCGGTGGCCTCGCGGTGCTGGGCCAGCGTGATCTGCTGGCGCGCCGTGCCACGGCTCATCGCCCGGCCGGCACCGTGGCTGCAGCTGTGGAAGCTGTCCGCGCTGCCCTTGCCGCGCACGATGTAGCTGCGCGTGCCCATGCTGCCGGGAATGATGCCCAGTTCGCCCTCGCGGGCACTGACGGCGCCCTTGCGTGTCACCAGCAGCTCCTGGCCGTGATGCGTTTCCTTCTGCACGTAGTTGTGGTGGCAGTTCACCGCCATCGCCGCCAGCTGGAACTTCGGCAAGCGGTGGCGCATCTCGGCCAGCACGCGCGACATCATCGCCTCGCGGTTCTGCCGCGCGTAGTCCTGCGCCCACGACACCGCTTCAACGTAGTCATCGAACAGCGGCTCGCCTTCCATGAAGAACGCCAGGTCCTTGTCCGGCAGGTGGAAGCCCAGCACGCGCCGTGCCAGCTCCTCGCGCGCCTTCTCGATGAAGTAGGTGCCGATCAGGTTGCCGGTGCCGCGCGAGCCGCTGTGCAGCATCACCCACACCGTATCCGTCTCGTCCAGGCACAGTTCGATGAAGTGGTTGCCGCCGCCCAGCGTACCCAGCTGGCGGTCCAGCTTATCGGTGCGGATCCTGCGGTGCTTGTCCTTGATCTTCTCCAGGCCGTTGGCCAGCCCGGACCGCACCAACCGGGTGTGGATGCTGTCGGGCATGCGGCGATGCTCGCCGCCGCGCCCGTTGCCGACCGGGATGCTGCGCTCGATGCTGTTGCGCAGTTGCCGCAGGTCATCGGGCAGGTCGTTGGCGCGCAGCGTGGTACGCACCGCCGCCATGCCGCAGCCGATGTCGACGCCGACCGCGGCCGGAATGATCGCGCCACGGGTCGGGATCACCGAGCCCACGGTCGCGCCCTTGCCCAGGTGCACGTCGGGCATCACCGCCACCCACGGCCCGACGAACGGGATCGCGGCGATGTTGCGCAGCTGCTCGTGGGCCTGTGCCTCCAGCGGCACACCGTTGACCCAGCCCTTGATCGGCGTGGTGCCCTCGGCGTGCAGCCATTGATAGTTCTGTTGCGTGTCCATTGTCTTGTTGAATGTCCTTGATGGGCCGGCGGCGCGTCCCTGCGCCGCCGCGACCCCCTACCTGATCGTCACCAGCTGCTTCAGCACGCCCTCCAGGCCGCCAAACACGGTGAGCTTGTCGATCTTCTCGGTGACCTTCTCCAGCGCCTCCAGCTCCTTCAAGCGCATCAGCACCGGGTTGTCCTCGATCAGCTTTGCGGTGTTGAGCTGCGAACGCGTGGCGTTGGCCTCCTCGCGGCGACGGATCACGCTGGCCTGGGCCTGCTTCTCGGCCAGCACCACGCCGTTGAGGATCTCCTTCATCTCGCCCGGCAGGATCACGTCCTTGATGCCCACGCCGAGCAGCCGCACGCCATGGCCCTCGATCGCCGCCTGCACATGGGCAGCGATCTCGCCGTCCAGTGCCGCCTTGTCGCCCAGCAGCTCGTCCAGGCTGCGTGCGGCGATCGCCTGGCGCAGGCCGAACTGCAGCTGCCGATAGATGAACTCATCGGCATTGCTCAGCGTGCGGTGTGCACGCACCGGGTCGACCACCTGCACGGTCGCGGCCAGGTTCACCCGCAGGGTCACCTTGTCGCGGCTGAGCAGTTCCTGGCCGGACACGTCCAGCGAACGCGCACGCAGCTCCACGCGCTCCACCGACACGTTGCCGTTGAAGTTCCAGAACGCGTGCAGGCCGGCGTCCAGCGTCTGGCGCAGCGTGCCATCGATGAACAGCAGGCCGACCGACTCGCTCGGCACGGTGCTGATCACCGCGACACGCGGCAGCACGCCCAGCTGGCCCAGGCGCTGCTGCACGTCCAGCGGGATGCGCGGCTCGTCACCCAGCGCCATCACCCGTACCTGGGTGTCGACCGAACCGCGCCAGTACAGACGGCGGCTGCCCGGCGGCAGCACCTCGTCGATGCGGCCGTTGCGCAGCAACAGGCCGACTTCGCCGGCGCCGACGTTGGCCAGTACGAAGTGCGTGTCCAGCTGTGCGTCCAGCGCTTCGATCAGGCTGTCCTGGTCGCTGCCGGTGTAGGCCGCGCCCTTCGATGCGTTGTGGAGGTCCACGTGCGGCCGGCCGCCGAACGGCGACAGGCGGTGCACGCCCGGCAGCAGGATCTGCTGGAAACGACGGTTGCGATACACCAGGCCGCGCTCGCCGTCGCCGATCACGACCTTGATGGTCCAGAACATGGGAGTCTCTCCTTGTATGGCTCTGGTGGTTCGACCCGATGCGGATGAATCACCATGACCCGGGTCGATCAGGTCGTGGCGAGGCCGCCTGCACACCACGTGCAGGCGGCGGAAGAGGGCGGCCATCGGCGGACGGTCCGCGCGCGGAGCCTTCGGTGCGTCATCACCCTTGCGGCCATCGCTGCCGGCAGACAGCACCGGAGCAGAGTGGGGCAGGTAGTGGTGACAGGCCGAGGCCCGGCGTGCGGTCCGTTGCCTTCCACGTTCCTGCCCGAAGGCAATGACGATGGACGGCGACGATGGCCGCTGGGGCTTGCGCCCCGGGTGTTGCTTCAAGTCATGACGTGACAGGTCATGTGGTTTGGAGTGGGAATCGAACCCACGACAGACGGATTACGGATCCGTTGCTCTGACCAAGCTGAGCTATCCAGTTGGGGACCGCGCGGAATCGAACCGCGTACCGGCGAACCGGTGCCTGCCTCCAGCAGGCGATCCAGGCGATGGCATGTCCGCGACCTCCGGCATACGCCACGGCAACGCCGCGCGCACCAGCCCGTGGTGGAAACGGGACCGTTGGAGAATCGAAGATGCAGGCCACCGACATTATCGGCGAGCGATAATGTTTGGGTGCGATGCAGATAATGTCCAGGCGTTGCCATGCACGCGGAGAAAATCCTCCGGTGCGGCGAAGAAACCTGGGTCAGTGAGCGGCGGGTTGCCGCGCGGGGTGCAGTTCTGGCATCGCGGGTCCTTGTGCCGACGCAAACGAAAACGCCCCCGGGACTTGCGTTCCGAGGGCGTCGTCAGGCCTCGGAGATCGGGGTGGCCGATCTCCGCAGGGCGGGTATCAGGCCGTTGTCAGCTGGTCTTCCTTGCCGAACGCGCGCGCCAGCACGTCCATGCGCAGGCATGGCAGTAGTTTGGCGGTGGCGACGGAATGCGCGTTCAAGGGAGTTTTCCAGTGGTCGTTGAAACGAGGTGCGCACGATAAACCACGATTTAGTCGCGCGCAACCATTTTGTTCAATTATTTTCTTCGCTGTTGTGCAATGCCGGCCAGCGGCCGGCACTACAACTCAGGCTTCCGCGCTGGCGGCATCCAGCTGCGCGACGTCCTGCACGCTCAACGACAGGTTGGCCGCTGCCAGCAGATCGTGCAGCTGTTCGACGCTGGTGGCGCTGACGATCGGCGCAGTGATCGACGGCCGCGCGATCTGCCACGCCAGCGCGATCTGTGCGGCGCTGGCGCCGTGCTTGCTGGCCACGTCATCCAGCGCCTGCAGGATGCGCAGGCCGCGCGGGTTCAGATAGCGCTTCACTACGTTCTCGCCACGCGCCGGGCTCTTGGCTGCATCGGCCGGCGTGCGGTACTTGCCGCTGAGGAAGCCACTGGCCAGCGCGTAGTAGCCGATCACGCCGATCTGCTCGCGCTGCACCAGCGGTTCCAGTTCCTTTTCGTAGCCGGCGCGGTCATACAGGTTGTACTCCGGCTGCAGGGTTTCGTAACGCGGCAGCTTGTAGTCGGTGGACACCTTCAGCGCATCGGCCAGGCGCGTGGCGCTGTAGTTGGAGGCACCGATCGCACGTACCTTGCCGGCTTCGATCAGGCGGCCGAACGCAGCCAGCGTGGCTTCCAGCGGCGTCGACTCGTCATCCTCGTGGGCCTGGTACAGATCGATCACGTCGGTCTGCAGGCGGCGCAGCGAATCCTCGACCGCCGCAGTGATGTTGTCCGGGGTCAGGCCGGGGCGTTCGGCCCACTTGGCCACCTTGGTCGCCAGCACCACCTTGTCACGCTTGCCGCTGCGCGCGAACCACTTGCCGATCAGTGTTTCCGATTCGCCGCCGGCGTTGCCCGGCACCCAGGCCGAGTACACATCGGCGGTGTCGACCAGATTGAAACCGGCGTCGACGAAGGCATCGAGCAGGGCGAAGCTGGCCTTCTCATCGGCGCTCCAGCCGAACACGTTGCCACCGAAGGCGAGCGGACGTACATGCAGGCCGGAACGGCCCAGTTCGCGGGTTGCCGTCATGGGCACGGACTCCTTGGGGGAAGTGCTCCAGAATAGAACGCGATGTGTGACCGTGCTGCGGCGACGACCACAAAACAGTGTTCCGCGGCGCGCACGCAGCTAACGTTTTGTGAACACCTGGGACGCTGTGACTGCTAGTCTCGCCGCATCTTCCGCTGGAGTCGTCCCGATGATGCCTGCTTCGTCCCTGCGTGGTTGCCGACTGCTGCTTGCTTCGGCCCTGCTTGCTGCTGTTCCCGCGTTCGCCGCACCGGCCACGGTCGCGCCGGCGAAGATCGAGGTCTCGCCGGCCATCGACGCGGCGGTGAAGGCGCCCACCCGCGATGCCAACAACGTCAAGCGCGATGGCTTCCGTCATCCGGCGCAGACGCTGTCGTTCTTCAGGGTGGCTCCGGAAAAGACCGTCATCGAGATCACCCCCGGCAACGGCTGGTACTCGGAGATCCTGGCGCCGCTGCTGCATGACAAGGGTCATTACGTCGCCGCCGTGGTCGACCCGATGGCCGTACCCGAAGGCCGCGGCCGTGACTACCAGCAGCGCAGCCGCGACAGCCTGGAAAAGAAGTACGCCGGCGCACCGGCGCAGTTCGGCAAGACTGCCGTGGTCGCCTACGATCCGGCCAAGCCGGTGTTCGGCCCGGCCAATTCAGCCGACGTGGTGCTGACCTTCCGCAACGTGCACAACTGGCGCAAGGCCGGCCAGGCGCAGGGCATGTTCCAGGGCTTCTTCAACGTGCTCAAGCCGGGCGGCGTGCTGGGCGTGGTCGAGCATCGCGCCAAGGCCGATGTGGCCGACGACGATGACACCGGCTATGTCGGCCAGCAGCAGGTGATCGCGATGGCCGAGGCGGCTGGTTTCAAGCTGGATGCGCGCAGCGAGGTCAACGCCAACCCGCGGGACACCAAGGACCACCCGAACGGCGTGTGGACGCTCCCGCCGACCAACCAGCACGACAAGGCCGACGATGCGAAGTACCAGGCGATCGGCGAGAGCGATCGCATGACCCTGCGCTTCATCAAGCCGTAAATCGGCAGGGCCGGGCCACGCCCGGCGAGCGCAGCGGCGTGGCAATCGACGCAATGTGCATCCGCCGGGCATGGCCCGGCGCTACCATCCATGGAGTGGACTGTTGAAGAAAGTGTTCTACATCGCCGTGGCCGTGCTGGTGCTGGCGCGGCTGATTGATTTCGTGTTCTACGGTGGCCATGCCTACGACCTGGTGGCGACGGTGGGGTTTGCCGTGCTGTTCGCCGGTGCGCTGCTGGAGGAACGTGCGCGTGCCATGAATCCGCCACCGGTCCGCCTGCGGCGCCGGGCCAATGTCATCGCGGCGTGCGGCATCGCACTGGTGTTGGGTTCGTTCCTGCTGGAGTGGAAGGTCTTCGGCTGATCCCGCCGCAGCCTCGGCCAAAGCGGTGCCCGGCGAGCGAGCAGCGCGGCGTGGGACAATGCGCCATCTGCCGCCCGCCGTGCCCGCAATGCTGATTGCCTTCAACAAGCCCTTCAACGTGCTCTGCCAGTTCACCGACCGCAGCGTGCCGCCGCGGCCGACCCTGGCCGGGTTTGGCCTGCCGCCGCGCGTGTATGCCGCCGGCCGCCTGGACCATGACAGCGAGGGCCTGCTGCTGCTGACCGACAACGGTGCGCTGGCGCACAAGCTGACCGACCCGAAGCACAAGGCCGACAAGACGTACTGGGTGCAGGTGGAAGGCACCCCCAGCGACGAGCAGCTGCAGCGGCTGCGCGACGGCGTTGAGCTGAACGACGGGCCGACCCTGCCGGCGAAGATCGAGCGCCTCGATCCGGCGCCGTCGCTGTGGACGCGGGATCCGCCGGTACGTTTCCGCAAGACCGTGCCTGACAGCTGGTTGGCGATCACAATCCGCGAGGGCCGCAACCGCCAGGTGCGGCGGATGACCGCGGCGGTGAACCTGCCGACGCTGCGGCTGGTCCGCGTGTCGATGGGACCCTACCGGCTGGACGACCTGCAGCCGGGCCAGTGGCGGCAGATCGGTTGAAATGAAAAGGCCGGAGCCCTTCCTGCGGAAGGACCCCGGCCCTGGCAGCGGCCGACGATCTCAGGCGTCGCTGCCGATATCGCTGTGCTCATCCACCACGGTGTCATTGCGGCGGTCACGTGCATTGATGCGCTGCGCCTGCCCATTCACCACGTGGCCATTGGCAGCCTTCTTCTTCTGCTGCTTGCGGTACAGCGCATAGCCGAGCAGGCCGACGCCGACGGCAGCCGCGGCAATGGTCACGGCCGGATTGCGGCGGGCGAACTTGGTGGCGACCTTGCCGCCGGTCTTCACTGCGCCGAGGGCGGCGCCGGTCTTGATCCAGTCCGCGTTGCGCAGGCTACCACCGGCGCTCTTCAGGCCATCGCCGGCGGTGTGGGCCAGCTCCAGGGCGCGCTCCAGAGCGCGGTCGGTGATTACGGTCAGCTTGCTCATGCGGGGGTCCTTTGCCTCGGGTCGAAGTCCAGTGTCGCGTGTTGCCCGTAAACGGTATGTCAGTCGAGGCCGCACGTGGCGTGACTTTACCGCAGCCATTCAGGATCAGGCAGGGTCCGCAACCGGTGGTGCCGGCAGGGCCGGTCAGGTCCCGCGTGGCTTGGCCCGGTGCGTGGCCGTGGCCGTCCACGGGTCATCCGGCCACGGATGGCGCGGGTAGCGGCCCTTCATCTCCTTTTTCACTTCGGCGTAGGTGTTTTCCCAGAAGTTGCGCAGGTCCTGGGTGACCTGCAGCGGCCGGCCACCGGGCGACAGCAGGTGCAGGGTCAGCGGCACGCGCCCATCGGCGATGCGCGGCGTATCAGCCAGGCCGAACAGTTCCTGCAGCTTCACCGCCAGCACCGGCGGCAACGGCTCGCCACTTTCGCTGTCCAACGCGTAGGTGATCGGCCGTTCCAAGCCTGAAGGTACGGTGATGCGGGTCGGCGCATGGCGCTCGACCAGCTGCCGCTGCGACCACTCCAGCGGCGACTTCAGCGCCTCGCCGAAGCTGGACTCGTCCAGCGCATCCAGACGGCTCTTGCCGGCGAACGCGGGCTGCAGCCACTGCGCACGGTTGGCCAGCAGGGCCGCGTCGCTGCAGTCGGGCAGATCCAACTCCGGCATCCAGCGCCGCAGTGATTCCACCCGTGCCTGCCACTGGCGCAGGCCTTCGGTCCATGGCAGCGCCTGCAGGCCGAGCTCGGCCACCGCGTCAGTCAGCGCCTGCGCGGCGTGCTGCGGATCGACCCGGCCGGCCGAGCGGCTGTCCAGCACGACGCGGTCGAAACGGGTCTCGCGCAGGGCCACCAGGGCGCGGCGCTCGCTGTCCCAGCGGACCACATCTTCGGTGACGAAGCGCTCCGGCCACGCCTTGCGCAGCTGGCCTTCGTCCACCGGTGCGGCACGCAGCAGCAGCGCATCGCGTGCCTCGAAGCGAAGCTCGCTGGCCACCAGCCACGGTTCGCCACGCAGGTCGCTCAGTTCGTGCAGGCGCGCGCTGCGACCATTGGCCAGCAGGTAGCGCAATGGATCGCTGGGATGCTGGAAACCGATCCGGTCGGGGAAGGCATGTACGAGCAGGTCACCCAGTTCGTGGGCCTCGATGCTGGCGGGCGGCGCGGCATCACAGCGCAGGCGACGTCGCCACTGCTTGGCGGCCGCATCGATGGCGGCGAGACCACTGCGGTTGGCATCGGACGGCGCACGACCATTGCGGAACGCGGCCAGCGCACGCCAGCGTGCGGCCAGCGCATCACCGCCCTGGCGCAATGGGTCGCGCGCCTCCAGCAGGGCGGCCAGATCAGCGGCCAGCGCCTGCGCACGTGCATCGGGCGCCGCCAGCAGCATCGCCGCCATCCGCGGATGCGTGCCCAACGCCAGCACGCGCCGGCCAAGTGCGGTGATCGCACCGCTGCTGGCCAGGGCGCCGAGCCGTTGCAGCAGTTCGCGTGCCGCGCCCATCGGGCCGGCCGACGGCGGGTCGAGGAAGCGCAGGTCGCTGCTGCCCCAGGCCGCCAGTTCCAGTGCCAGTCCTGCCAGTTCCACCTGGTCGATCTCGGCGCGACGCTGTGGCTCCAACCGCTGCGACTGCGGCCACAACCGCCAGGCCACGCCCTCGGCCACGCGTCCGGCGCGGCCGGCGCGCTGGTCGGCCGACGCCTGCGCGATGGCCACCACGTCCAGCCGGGTAAAACCGCTGTTGGGGTCGTAGCGCGGCTCGCGTGCCTGGCCGCTGTCGATCACCACGCGCACGCCGGGCAGGGTCACCGAGGACTCGGCCACGTTGGTGGCCAGCACCACGCGGCGGCGACCATCGCTGGCGGCCTGCAGCACGCGCGCCTGTTGTTCCACCGGCAGTTCACCGTGCAGCGCCAGCACTTCGACGCCGGCATCCAGTGATTCCTGCAGGCCAGTCTGCACCCGCGCGATCTCGCGCTGGCCGGGCAGGAACACCAGCAGGTCACCGGGGTGTTCGGCCAGGGCCTGCTGCACCGCGCGGCGCACCTGCAGTTCCAGCGCCTCATCGCGGCGCGCCGGGAAATGGCTGACCGTCACCGGGTAGCTGCGGCCTTCGCTGCTCAGCCGCGGCGCATCGAGGAAGCGTGCCAGCCGTTCGCCATCCAGCGTGGCCGACATCACCACCAGGCGCAGGTCATCGCGCAGCTGTGCCTGCACGTCGAGCGCCAGTGCCAGGCCGAGATCACCGCTGAGATGGCGCTCGTGGAATTCGTCGAACAGGATCGCACCGACCTCTTCCAGCATCGGGTCGTCCTGCAGCATGCGGGTGAGGATGCCTTCGGTGACGACTTCAATGCGGGTGCGCGCCGAGACCTTGTTCTCGAAGCGGATGCGATAGCCGACGGTGCCACCCACCTCTTCACCGAGCTGCCGCGCCATGAACAGCGCGGCGCTGCGCGCGGCCACCCGGCGCGGTTCCAGCAGGATGATCTTCCGGCCCTGCAGCCACGGTGCATCCAGCAGTGCCAGCGGTACCTGGGTGGTCTTGCCGGCGCCGGGCGGGGCTTCCAGCACCAGTCGCGGCTGCGCGGCCAGGTGCTGCTGGATCTGTGGCAGCAGCGGGGAAATGGGGAAGAGCGGGGCGTTCATGTGCAAAGGATAAGGGGCCACGGCGGGCGCAGGTACAATGCGCGGGCACTTTTCCCCCGCGATGACCATGCACCTGATCGATATCGGCGCCAACCTGACCCACGATTCCTTCGACCGCGACCGTGACGCCGTGCTGGACCGCGCGCGCCAGGCCGGCGTGGTGCAGATGGTCATCACCGGCGCCAGCCGCGAGCACTCGCCGTTGGCGGTGCAGCTGGCCCAGCAGCATCCGGGCTTCCTGTACGCAACGGCCGGCGTGCACCCGCACCACGCGGTGGAATACACCGAGGAATGCGATGCCGAAATGCGCGCGCTGCATGCCCACGCGGAAGTAGTGGCGGTGGGGGAGTGTGGGTTGGACTACTTCCGTGATTTCTCGCCGCGCCCGGCTCAGCACCGCGCCTTCGAGCGACAGCTGCAGCTGGCCGCTGAGAATGGAAAGCCGCTGTTCCTGCACCAGCGCGATGCGCATGCCGATTTCATGGCACAGATGAAGAACTTCGAAGGCCGCATCGGCCCGGCGGTGGTGCATTGCTTCACCGGCGAACGCGATGAGCTGTTCGATTACCTGGACCAGGACTGGTACATCGGCATCACCGGCTGGCTGTGTGACGAGCGCCGCGGCGCGCACCTGCGCGAACTGGTGAAGAACATCCCGGCCAACCGCCTAATGATCGAGACCGACGCGCCGTATCTGCTGCCGCGCACGCTGAAGCCGATGCCGAAGGATCGCCGCAACGAACCGATGTTCCTCTCGCACATCGTGGAAGAGCTGGCGCGCGACCGTGGCGAGGACGTTGCGGTGACGGCGGCCAATGCCACGGCGGCCACGCGCACTTTCTTCCGGCTGCCCGACGCGGGTTGATCCGTAGAGCCGAGCCCAGGCTCGGCTTATCGCGCGCAGCGCGAAAGACGCAAAGAGCAGCCGAGCATGGGCTCGGCTCTACAAAGCGCTGTCCGGTAGCGCCGGGCCATGCCCGGCGAGCGAAGCGGCCAGCGCCTGCAGTCCTTCCCGATATGTCGGAAACCGCGGTGCCCACCCCAGCGCCGCACGCGTGCCACGACTGTCGATGCGCTTGTTGCTCTGGTAGAAGCGCTGCAGCGTCGGGCTCAGCGCTGGATCGTCCCAGGCCACGGCAGGGGGCAGCGCAAACCCGCCCAGCTGCGCGGCGAAGGCCAGCACATCCTGTGGTGGTGCCGGTTCGTCGTCGCTGGGCAGGTACAGGCCCTGGTGGGTCGGTCGCTGCATCGCCGCGATGATCACTGCCGCAAGATCCTCTACGTGCAGGCGATTGAACACCAGGCCCGGCCGAATCACATGGCGGGCACGGCCTTCGGCCAATTGCAGCAGTGCGTTGCGTCCGGGACCGTACAGGCCAGGCAGGCGGAACACCGCAGAGGCAATGCCACGTTCTTCTGCAAGCGCACGCCATTGCGCTTCGGCACGCAGGCGCTGCACGCCGGCTGCTTCAGTGGCATCGGCTGCGCTGCGCTCGTCAACCCAGCCGCCGGCCCGGTCGGCATACACCGACGTGGATGACAGATAGCCCACCCAGCGCAGTGCCGGGCTGTCCTGCAGTGCCGGCAGCAGCAGACGCAGTGCCGGGTCGCCCTCGGCATCTGGCGGTACGCTGCACAGCACGAACTCCGCCTGTGCAATCTCATCGAGCAGGGCTGACGAAGGTGGCGCGTCGGCGCGCAGCTGATGCCGCAGCAGGCCATCGTCCGGTGCCGACGAGGGGTCGCGCGCGGTGCCGACGACCCGTACGCCCGATGCTTGCAGATGTTGGGCCAGCACGCACCCACTCCAGCCCATGCCAAGGATCAGCACCCGCGTAGGCAGCGCGCTGGCCTGCAACGGGAGGCTCACGCGCCGCGCAGTGCCTGATAGGCCTGCAGGCTGCTGTACGCCACCTGCAGCAGCAGGCCTTCCTGGTCGGCTTTGCGCGCACGCACCAGCATGTCGCCGACGATCTGTTCGGCCTCCACCTGCTGGCCAGCCTCCAGATCACGCAGCATCGATGCCTTCAACGCCGAGCCCGCCTGGGTGAGGGTGCCGCGTGCGGTGTCCTGCGCGGCATCGGGAATCGGCTCACCGGCCGCTTCGGCCACGGCCAGGCATTCGTCGTACAGGCCGCGCACGATCGCCTCGCCATCATCGGTGGCGACGATGGTGCCGATGTCCGCGCGCAGCAGGCAGGTGGCGGCGGCCAGTGCGGTCAGGAAGGTGTACTTGATCCACTGCTCCTGACCGATGCGCTCGCTGGCCAGGTGGTCGAGGTTGGCCTGTGCGCAGGCAGCAGCGAAGGCACGCACTCGCGCGGAGATCGCGCCGCCATCGCGCTCGCCGAAGGTGAGCTTGGCTGGCTTGCCCAGATGCAGCACGGCGCCGTCAGCGGCCTTGGTGGCGCTGATGAAGCACAGGCCGCCGAGCACCGCCTCGCGGCCGAAGCGCAGATCCAGTGCGTTGTAGTGGTGCAGGCCGTTGAGGATCGGCAGCACGGTGGTGTTCGCGCTTACGGCCGGCGCAATGGCGTCGATCGAGCTGTCCAGGTCGTAGGCCTTGCAGCTGAGGATGACCAGATCGAACGGCTTCTGCGCGGCGAGCGCGGGCAGCGCATCGGCGGTGACGTGCTGCACCGGGAAGCGGGCATCGCCGATCGGGCTGCGGATGACCAGGCCATCGCGGTCCAGCTGTGCGGCGCGCGCGGGGCGTACGAGGAAGGTCACGTCCACGCCGGCCTGGGCCAGGCGACCACCGAAGTAACCGCCGGTACCGCCGGCGCCAAGGATCAGGATACGCATTGCACGTTCACCGTTTGCTGGGGGAATCATGAGTCCGATTGTGCCGGAGATTGCGGCCAACGGCGGTGTCCCCCGTGGTGGTTCGCGGAAAGCACTGTTCATTGGGGTTGGCCGGGCGCGGCGACCACGGGAACCAGATCAAGAGCGGAAGCGGGTCGTTCGCTGCGCTCGCTCGTGTAGAGCGGTGCTCAGCGCAGCTGTTCGCTGAAGTCTTCGGTGTATCCCAATAGAAGCGTGGTTCGGGTGGCCAGGTTTGCAGCCAGTTGTGACCAGGTGTCCTGCGTTCCGGCAGCGTAGACACGCTGCAGGTCAGCGACCAACGCATTCGCCTCTGCTGGCGACGGCGCGCTGTCGCGCTGGAAGCCAAGCCACGATGCGCCGAGTCCGAACAGGCGGTAGTCGTAGCGCTCCTGCAGGTGCCGTATCAGGGCGTGGTTCTGGAAGATGTCCCAGTCCGCGCTGAAGTAGCCATTGGGCAGGGCGGCGATCAGCAGGTCATCGCGGTCCACGGGCACCTGCTGCACGCAGACCACCTCGTCGACGACCAGGTCCGGCGCGGCATTGGCCGTGACCAGCGCCTCGATGTCTGCGTCATTGCACAGCAAGGTACCCGGCAGGATGGTCCATTCCAGCCGATGAGAGGAATGTTCGAGCTGCGCGACGACATGCGCCAGCAACCGCTCGCGTGCCGCCAACGCATCTTCTGGGGTCGCCGGGTCTTCGTCCTCGTACAGTGCGATGCGCTCGTCGTCGGACGCGTGCATGCTGGTGTAACGGCACTGACCGACATCGTCGAGCGTGCACAGATAGCGATGGCGGGGATTGGCCACGTGCAGCGACGCCAGGCAATCCAGTACCTCATCCAGCGTGGACGAATCGCCCAGCAACACATGGCTGAAGGCATCGATGGGGCCGTCCGACACGGCCTTGTCCAATGGAATGGAAGTGATCTTCATCGCCACAGCCTAGCCGCAATCCCAGACGAAAAGCGCCGAGCATCGGCTTGGAACGCTTCATTCACGCATGGCGTGGATCCATCGTGTCGACCAAGGTCGACACCTACCCACAGCGGCGGCAATCTGTCGAAGGCGGGGTGGGTCCGATTGCGGGGGT